>JALWEC010000190.1 GCA_027036655.1 Melioribacteraceae bacterium | reverse complement strand
ATTGTCGATGTACCAAAATTTCAAAGAGCACAGAACTAAAATAGCGTTTTTGAGCAAAAAATCAAGTTTTTTGTTTTTTGAGGTTAAATTTTAGGGGGATCGACGAAAACAGAAAAGACAAGGTTGAAATGGTGATCCGCGTTGGCGAAGGTGAAGATAATTCATTTCATCAGTTGTTAATTGCGATATTATTTCGGCGACTTTAAGAATACTAATGTTTGTGGAATTAGATTTTAAGCCTTACCCCGCCTGGTCGGATTACGTATTTCGTCAACATATCTAAGAGGTTGTTCATCACATTATTTCCAAAAGAAGTAACCCCGTAGGAGTGGCATATCAATGCTTACGAGATAATCATTGTATTTTATGTATCGCTCCTACGGAGCAAGTACAAAATTATATCGTCTATGTAAATTTCAGAAAGTTTTGCAAAACCCAACCCGAACAAGCCGGAAACAAAATGAGGAAAAGTCGGACAATAAAATAATCTCTGAAACCCTTATCAACAAGGGACTATAGAGTATTTGGGAAAATATTTTGCTACAAATAACACGAATTTTACCGATAAGGTATTATTGTGAAAAAAATTATCGATATGCTCCGGCGGAATAACTACTTAGGGATTTTGGAAAAATTCAAGTCCCGAATTAGTCTATTTTTCTGAATTCAATCATTATTTTTTTTATTTTTGACAAACCTAAATTAAATCGGTAGTCTTATGGTAAAATTAAAATCTCCCAAGAAAGTAAAATTCATTTTTGTAACCGGCGGCGTTTTATCCTCTCTCGGCAAAGGCATTACCGCCTCTTCGCTCGGATTATTATTAAAGAAACGCGGCTATTCCGTTACCATTCAAAAATTTGATCCATACATAAATGTTGATCCCGGAACTATGAGTCCTTTTCAGCACGGCGAAGTTTACGTAACCGACGACGGAGCCGAAACGGATTTGGATTTAGGACATTACGAGCGTTTTCTTGATGTTAGTATGACGCGGAATAACAACGCCACTACCGGACAAATCTATTATGAAGTAATATCCAAAGAGAGAAGGGGAGATTATCTCGGGGCTACCGTTCAGGTGATTCCTCACATTACCGATGAAATTAAGCGGAGGATGTTTGCCCTCGCGGAAACCGGAAAATACGATATTATCATAACGGAAATCGGCGGAACGGTGGGCGATATTGAAAGTCTCCCGTTTCTCGAATCGATAAGGCAGATAATTGTGCAGCTCGGTAGGACCAATGCGATTGATATTCACGTTACGTATGTTCCTTACATCTCGGCTGCGGGGGAATTAAAGACCAAACCGACGCAGCACAGCGTTAAGAATTTGCTCGAACTGGGAATACAGCCCAACATGCTCGTTTGCCGTTCGGACGATCCGCTTCCTACGGCGATAAAAGAAAAAATTTCCCAGTTTTGTAATGTAAGTCCCAAAAGCGTTATTTCCGCTTACAACGCGGCTACGATTTATGAAGTCCCTTTGATACTTGCTCGTCAGCAGTTGGATAAAATCGTTCTGAAGGAGTTACGGCTTAAAGATTCCAAAGCGAACCTTGACGAGTGGAAAGAGTTTGTGCGCAAGGTTAAATCGCCGAACGGATCGGTTAATATTTTAATCGCGGGGAAATATGTCGAAGTTCCCGACGCATATAAAAGTATTACCGAAGCGTTCATCCACGCCGGAGCGGAGAACGATGTGGAAGTAAAATTAAGTTATTTGAGCAGCGAAGAAATAAGCGATGAAAACGCCGGCGAGATAGTAAATCATTATGATGGAATTTTAGTGCCCGGCGGTTTTGGCGAAAGGGGAATTGAGGGGAAAATATCGATTATCAGAGCGGCGCGGGAAAACAAAGTCCCGTTTTTCGGAATCTGTCTCGGTCTGCAGTGCGCCGTTATCGAGTTTGCAAGGAACGTAGCCGGCATGCCGAAAGCTCACAGCTCCGAGTTCGCCAAAACGCGGTTTAACGTTATCGATTTGATGCCGGGGCAGAGGAATATCAAGGAGAAAGGGGCTTCGATGCGTTTGGGCGCTTATCCGTGCGAGCTTCAGAAAGGAACGAACGCTTACAAAGCATACAAAAAACCGACAATCTCCGAAAGGCATCGTCATCGCTACGAAGTAAATAACCGATTCAGAACGCTTCTTGAAGAGAAAGGATTGATTGTCAGCGGCGCTTCGCCGGACGGCGAACTTGTGGAAATGATTGAGCTGAAGGATCATCCTTGGTATGTCGCATGCCAATTCCATCCGGAATTAAAATCGCGCGCAACCAAAGCTCATCCGCTTTTCCGTCAATTTGTTGCGGCGGCAAAAGAATTTGCTTTGAAGAAAAACGAATAAAATGAGATTAGCATACTTAATCCTTTTCTTCGCTTTTTCCATCAATATTTCCGCCTCGCAAAATTTCGGGGCGGATTCTTTATACGCGGAATTCACTTGCGCGGCTTACCGGTTTGATTTTGAAAATGCGGAATCTCTTGCCGACGGCTTAATCAATCGCTTCCCGGATTCGCCTCTCGGATATCATGCAAACGCTCTGCTCAATTTGTGGTATTTTATGGGCTCGCGCGACGAGGGAAATATGAAAGTTTTCTTCAAGTTTTCCGACATTTCTCTTACTAAGTTTGAAAAGGCCCTTGATGAGAAGGAAACTCCGTTGCTTGATTACAGGCTCGGGGAAGCGTACTTGTTCAGAGCTACGATGTATTTGTTCAATTCCGAGAAGATAAAATCATTCTGGGAAATGAAAAAGGGTGAAAAGTTTTTTGAAAGGTGCAATGAAATTGATAATCATTTTTATGACGGATACGCCGGGTTGGGCGTTTTCAGTTACGGTTTAAGTTACGCGCCCGCTTCGGTTAAAACCGCTTTAAGTCTGTTCGGTATAAAGGCGGACGCTTTTGCCGGAATAAGATATTTGAAACTCGCTTTCCGAAAAGCAAAATTTGCGAAGGATGAGGCGGCGTTTCAGCTTTCTAAAATTTATAGTGATTATTTTTACGAGCCGGACAGCTCAAATTATTTTCTTGCTCCTTTAATTAAAAAATATCCGGGAAATATTTTCTTCAACTATCAGTTTGCGATTAATCAAATAAAAGGGAAAAATTTAGAGCCGGCGCTTGAAACTCTCCGGTTGATAACATCATACAAGAACAAAAATTTCAGACAGCTGAGAGCTTACGGATTCTTTTTAAATGGAGAAATTTACTTTATGAGGAACAAGTTCAAAAAGGCGATTAAAAACTACGATAAGTTTTTTGAGTTTGCCCGCACGGATGATTTCCTCGGCTATGCAAGTTATAAAGAAGGCGTGGCTTTTTTGATGCTGAGAGATACGGCGAAAGCGAAGGAAGCGTTTTTTCTTGCGCAAAACGGGAGCGAAGAAAACTGCAAGGATAAATCCGCCGCCGAAGAAAGCTACAGATTACTTGATTCGGGAATGAAAAGTTTTGACGAGAATTTAATTTTGGGGCGAAATTACATCGATGCCGGAAAATATGCCGACGCTGTTTCATCCCTAATGAAGTCTAAGCCGAATGACGGATTGGAATTAAAGAAGAAATTGACGTTGCTCGGAGAGGCTTTGCTTGACCTTGGGAAAACGGACGACGCGGGAAAGTATCTGAAAAAGAGTATTCTCTTAAAAACCGAAAATTCATTTTGGAATGCTAAATCCTACTATCTGTTTGCAAAATATTTTTACGCATTGAGTAATTTTGAAGAATGCAAATCATCTCTTAAATCCGCGGAAAACGAGGGGACAAAGTGTTTCGAGTTAAACGCAAAAATCCGAAGATTAAAGAAAAAAGTTATGTGTCGATAACCGTGAGTTTTTCTGTGAGTCCGGCACGACGAACGCTAAAATGGAAAAAACAAATGTTCGCCATGGCGGACGAGACGATGTTATTTATCATTATAAAAAAAATTGTTAAATAATCGAAAATAAGAGAATCGCACATAAATTTTTTCTGTTACTTTTATTATAACTCAACGTATTCATTTCGATTTCTTCAAGGTTACATCTTCTTTGGAGCATTCCGTTATTTACATTTCCTCAATGACGGTAACAAGGTGCTCGGTTGTTTTTGGGGTTCTAACTTAATTTATAATAAAAGAGACCTTTGCACAACCTAAATTTGTCATATTGAGTTCGCCATGG
>JALWEC010000189.1 GCA_027036655.1 Melioribacteraceae bacterium | reverse complement strand
AACATTTCATTTGAAGAAATTGTTTTTGCTATTTCAAATGAAAAATTATTAGATACGGTTCAACATTCGATCAAGGAGAAGTATCCGAATCAAAAAATGTTTATTGTTGAAATTGATAATTTTGCTAATATAGTTCCATTTGTTGAAGATGATGAAAAGTATTTCTTAAATACGGTTTATCCCAGCAGAGAAGCTACAAAAATCTATTTAAGTAAAGAGGAGTAAAATGAAGTATTTAGATAAAGAAGAAAAAGAATTGATTGAATCTTTTGAAAAAGGCGAATGGAAATCATTCAAAAAGAAAGAGCGGAAAGCTTATATGGAAGCAGCAAAAGCAAGTCTGTCTAAAAATAAACGAATTAATATTCGCTTAACGACAAAGGATTATCACGACATTCAAATTAAGGCAATTGAAGAAGGTATTCCATATCAAACATTAATTTCAAGTTTGATTCATAAGTACAATAAAGGGGAGTTAAAACCTACTAAAAAAACGGTGTAGCGTTATAAAAGATTTATGCCGAACGAAGTTGAGGTATAATCCGGTGTTTAACTAAGTAAAATGTGGGACGAAAAACGCAAGACGTAAGACGTGGAACGGAGAGTAAAAGTCGGTTTATCCAATTGTCCTTTAAACCATTTGGTTCGCCACGTTTTGTTATTATGAATCCCGCATATTACGGGATGAAGAATCACCTAACGAGAATTTAAGCAATTCTAATTATTTCTTTCTTTACAAAAAGGAAGTGACCGACACGGCAGAAGAGGGGCGAAGTAAGGAAAACACGAAACAAAGCCAATAATTTTTTATCCCAAAATTGTTATTAAATAATTATTCAATCGGAAAATTCAGATTATCAACAGTTTATTGTAGTACAGTTTGATTAGCGAAGCGTGCAAACTGTGTTTTGGGCATTTGTATAAATAAAGCAAATTATATGTTTTCTTTTGTTCTATTTGGAATAAATGCTCGGCAAGTTGTGCCTAATTGTACTTTCACAGTCCGCCGTGGATGCAATTTAGCATTATGCTGTTTTTTCGCAGATTGCAAGCAATCCACGTTACATAAAATAGTCTTTTTCTTAAAAATTTTAGATTAGAAAAAATTCTAATGACAATTTTGGGTTAAAAGCGTTTCACGTGAAACTTTGTTAATTAAAAATTAAGAAAAGGCTTTGCATAACTAAATTTGTTATATTGAGTTCGCTAAGTTTACCTTGACCGTTTTTCGTCGGGGGCGAAGGTGGAAGCAGTCCAAAATATATCTAAATTCGATAAAATTACCGGTTTTGAGATTCTTTTTGCCAATCCGTCTTGGCGGAGGATTCGCTTCGCTCCATTCAGAATGACATATCACGGATTATGCAAAGCCTTAAAAAAATCTACCTTGATAACTCTACAAGAACCAGTTTTTTATCTTTCTCGTTTCTCGGATTAGTAGGTTTGTAAGCAAGCTCGATAAAAGTTATTTTTTTAATATGGGAGTTATATTTTAACTTTGCCGTTTCAATCTCTCTCGATAAATCCCCGCCCTTAATCGTCATCAAATAGGCTTTCTTTTTAGCAAGAGGCAGAGCGTATCTGAAAAGAATAACCAGCGGAACGGTTCCGCGAGTAACTACCAAATCAAAACTATCTTTATATTTTTCTACGAATTCTTCATTCTCAACGCGGTAATTTTCGGGAGTAACATTGCCGAGTTTTAATTTTTGAACAAACTCGTCAACGGCATTAATTTTCTTCGATGTGGAATCAACCAGAACGCCTTTGAGAGAAGAATTCATAATCGCAAGAGGAATTCCGGGTAAGCCTCCGCCGGTGCCGATATCAAGGAAAGTGGAAACTTTTTCCGGAATGAAGCGGGAAATATAAGCGGAAATAAAGATATGATTCTCGATTATGTTTTTGATATCTCTGCGCGAGATGAGATTAACTTCCTGATTTTTTTCAGTAAGCAAATCGGCAAAATGCGCTAATCTTTCAAGCTGAAATATTTCCGGACTTAAACTGTTTTCCCAAAAGAAGGATTTTAATTCGCCTAAATACTTTTCTTGTCTATCCACTGCATATTCCTTATAATTAATGTTTTAAATATACTAATAAAACCGAAATATCGGAAGGGGAGACGCCTGAAATTCTGGATGCCTGCCCGAGCGTTCGCGGTTTTATCTTGTTCAATTTTTCTCTTGCTTCCATCGAAATTGTGTTCACCGACAAATAATCAAAGTCGAGAGGAATTGGAATTTCCTCGTGTTTATTCATCTTTTCAACTAACTCACGCTGTTTTTTAATGTAACCTTCATACTTAAGTTCGATTTCCACCTTTTCCAATATTTCATCTTTTACCTCTTTATCAAGCTCCAAGTTCAATTCCGAAACCAGCTCCGTAACTTTTATCTCGGGTCTTTTCGATAATTTAGCGAGAGTTTCAGAGTTTTCAAGCGGAGAAGAACCTTTACGAATCAATAAATCATTAACTTCTTTCGGCTTAACTTTTTTCTCGTTAAAGAAAGAAATTAAACCCCGCAAGGTTTTCATATCGTCCTGAAACTCTTTGAATTCTTCCTCTGAAATTAATCCGTAACGGCGTCCGAACTTCATCAATCTTTCTTTTGAATTATCCTGACGCAAAAGCAATCTATGCTCGGCTCGCGAAGTAAACATTCTGTACGGCTCGTTTGTTGATTTATTTACCAAATCGTCAATTAAAACCCCAATGTAGGCGTCCGTACGCTTTAGAACAAACTCCGGCATACCGAGAATTTTAGCCGCCGCATTAATTCCGGCGACGATTCCTTGCCCCGCCGCTTCCTCGTAGCCCGAAGTTCCGTTAACTTGTCCCGCAAGGTAAAGTCCTTTTACCTTCTTCGTTTCAAGAGTCAAGTCCACCTGATAAGGAGGGAAAAAATCATATTCAACGGCGTAACCCGGTCGTACCATTACCACATCTTCGAGACCGCGAATTTTCTTCATCGCACGCAACTGAACATCCGCGGGAAGCGACGAGGAAAACCCGTTAAGGTACATCTGATCGGAATCCAACCCTTCCGGTTCAAGAAAAAGCTGATGTTTGGGTTTATCCGAGAAACGCACAATCTTATCCTCGATTGAGGGACAATATCTCGGTCCCGCCCCGTCAATTAATCCGGTAAACATTGGAGAAAAACTGAAACCTACTTCAAGCTCTTTGTGACTTTCCTCGTTTGTGTAGAGCAAATAACAGCTTTTTTGAGGAAGAAAAGGAAAATTACTCGTATCGGTTCTAAATGAAAAAGGTTTGGCGTCTTCATCGCCGGGCTGTTCTTCCAAAACATCAAAATTTATTGATTCCGTAAGGAGACGAGGCGGAGTTCCGGTTTTCAGGCGCGCCGTTTCAAATCCGAGTTTCACTAAAGATTCAGTAATTCCAACCGCGGCTTCTTCTCCGTATCTTCCGCCTATGCTCGGAGTTAAGCCGGTGTACATCACTCCATTTAAAAAAGTACCGGCGGATATAACAATTGCTTTACATTTATACTCATTTCCCTTCTGTGTCGAAATTCCTACAACCTTATTATTCTCGGTTAAAATATCAGTTGCGATATCTTCAATTATTTCGAGATTTGGAGTGTTCTCTACAAATTTTACCGCTTCTTCGGAGTAGAGTTTTCTGTCGGATTGACATCTGCCTGCCCAAACAGCGGGCCCTTTCGATTTGTGTAAAGTACGGAATTGTATTCCCGATAAATCGGCAATCTGCCCCATAACTCCGCCGAGAACATCTATTTCGTGAACCAAATGTCCTTTCGCGCTTCCTCCTATTGCAGGATTGCACGAAAGTCTGCCGATTCCTTCCTTTTCCATCGTAATTAAAGCAACGGAAACGCCCATTTTAGCGGCGGAAATACTTGCTTCAATTCCCGCGTGCCCGCCGCCGACAACTATTACATCGTATTGTTTCACTTGTTATCCAAATTATTGCAAAATGAGAACCGGAAATAGAGGAGATGAAATTCAGAAAATTTAAACTTTAAATTTACAAAAAAGTTGTTAATGATGAATGAAAAATTAGGCTAAACTCCTCACTGTCATTCTGATTCCGCCGTTTTTTGGCGGAAGAAGAATCTCAAAATCAGTATTTGCTCAAATGTCCGGTAGGAGATTGCCAAAAAATTGTCATTGCGAGACAATCCA
>JALWEC010000188.1 GCA_027036655.1 Melioribacteraceae bacterium | reverse complement strand
CCATTTTAGATGTTCCTTATTAATTTTGTTATTTCAGAATTTAATTTGGAAAATTAATGAATTCTACAAACCTATCCTAATGTGATTTGAGAAAATCCACGCCGATTTTTTTCGGTAAACTTCCACGCGATATGCGCCCGGCTCGGAGATGAGAAACGATAAACTCGGAGAATTAACTTCCTCAATAACTTCTCCGTTCCTGATTACTTTTATGGTTGAATTATCGGCGGGACACACCGCTCGGAGCACAACATTATCCGGCATAGCGATTGAATCTCCCATCAAATAAACATTTTCACCCTGCTCGGCGAAAAACCTGAATCCTTTTGCATCGCCGCGATTGAAATTGGAAACAAAGCACCTACCTTTTTCCAAAGCGCCGTAAATTTTTGCCTTTGTTTTCTCAAGACTGTGTTCCGAATCATCTTTTTTAATCGGTCTCTCGGTTAAGATATGAGTCCGAATCGATTTGAACAAAACTTTATAAGGAAACACTTCAACCTCGACAAATCCGAGCACATTTACTTTATGCGCGTGAGCGTCAATTCCGCCGATGCCTACAACTCTGCGCTTAAGGTTCAGCTCGTCCCATTTCTTAAGCGTCTCTTCCGGCGGCGCGGAAATCGAACTGAGCGGATGAACAAAGCGGTTGTATTTATTCTCTTCGGTCAAACCTTCCATCCATTCCGACATGTGGTTCCAAATTTCAATTCCGGTAAAATCCTCAATCTCCCACTCCGTCCAGGGAAACGGAGGATGTTCTTTCATCGATTTCCGCTTCTCGTGCGGATGCGCGATAAACCCGATTCCGCCCGCTTCCTTAACCTTGCGTACATACTCGCGCGCAGGCATTCTTGTTGAAAACGCCTCGTTAATTCCAAAAGCCAAATAGTGATTTTTAAGTTCCCTGTCGTTTATCTCAACGCCGACAAGCATCATCGTATCGCCGTACCAGCCTTCAAAACCTTCATCCAAAGCGCGTAATGTGTTATGATCGGTAAGAATAATAAAATCAAGCCCGACTTCCGAAGCAATTTCAGCTATCTCCTTCGGCGAGCCGGTTCCATCGGAAAAGAAGGAATGAATATGGAGCGCGCCCACATATTCAAACATTAATTAATCCGTTATCTTATTGTAAGTGGAATACTCCATGCTTCCTTCGATTATTATCGAGGCGAGCTTATCCATCAACAGCGAAATCATCTCGTCGGAATCGTCATAATTATCATAAGCTTCCTGACTTTCAAAAATGAACATTTCACAAAATTCATTTTCTTTTTGCGATTCGAAAATATCGTAACCGATTAAACCGTCCGCGCTGATTTGCGCCTTTAATTCACCCGCTACTTTAAGATAATCTTCTCTGAACTCCGGATTAATTTTATACTTAATCTGAAAAACCACGTTACTCATTTAATCTCCCGTTAAATCTAAATTTCAATAGTTCCGTTAAATACAATTGCGGCATGACCGCGCAAAGAAACACTTTCAAAATTAGTCATTTTTTTTCTAAAATTAATTATGAATTTTTTCTTACTGCGGGAAAAAATTTCAATCGGCGTTTTCTCCCCTTTTATATCGGATAAAAACATAGCCGCCGCAATAATTCCCGTGCCGCATGCTAATGTTTCATCTTCTACGCCCCGTTCAAATGAGCGTATCTTAAACCTTCCGTCTTCATTAAGGAGAACATTCACATTTATCCCCGCCGGCAGAAATTTTTTATGATATCTGATTTTTTTTGCAAACGGAACAAAATCAAAATCATCGAAAGATTTGCCCGTAAAATTCAAATCGAGGAAATCAATCACAGCCTGAGGCGCGCCAGTATCGGCGAGATAAACCTTTAATTCGTTTTCCCTTATCGCAACAGTTTCATATGCGCCTTTATCAATATCCGGAAGATTAAAAACCGCTTCGTTTTCCCCTTTTACTTTCCCCGTAAATTTATTTTTGCAGCACTCAAATGCAACGCGCAGCTTGTCGGGGAACAACTTAGCGTGCGCATAAATTATCGAAGCCCTTGCACCGTTGGCGCAAAGCATGCCCGATGTACCGTCGGAATTAAAATACTTCAACTTATAATCAAAATTCTTTGAAGGCAGCACGACTAGAACGCCGTCCGCGCCGATTCCCAAACCTCTGCGGCAAATTGATTGAATCATTGCCGGAGTTAAATCGGGCGTATTATTTTTTATTCCGTCAAAGAGAATAAAATCATTTCCGGCGCCGGTCATTTTTGTAAAATTATATTTCATGATGTAAAATTAATTTATTCAAAGCCGTAAAACAATCGAAGGGTAAAATAATTCTGCGCCCGGTAAGCCCATTTGTAGTAATATCATTCACCCCTTGTTTTTTATACCAAGAGTGTTCAAGCAAATAAAAAGTTTAAGATAGAATATAGAAGTTAGAATCCGCCATACTTACCCGAACCGGCTTTGGGATTAGGGGCAAACAAATGTAAATTGAATGAAAAACAAATTAATAATTTCTCTTATATTTTCGCTTTTTGTCTCGCATCTTATTTCAAAATATTAAGAAAGGATATTCCCACATTTCAAAAGAAGAGGAAAACTCCGTAGGAGTGTTATCTTTGTAAAAAGTAACTGCGCTATTAACTGTTAGCTCCGTAGGAGCGACACTCTGGAATACATGTCCTATCCGCTCCTATGGAGCTTATGATTTATTTTGTTTTTTTATTACAAAGGTTTTACTCCTACGGAGCAAAACCTAATTAATATGATAATCTACATTATTATCAATTAGAGTAATGTTTATTTTTATTATCAATTTCAAATTCTAACATCTTCCCTCTCGCTTTTCGCAGGAAGAAGTAAAACTGTAATTCTATATTGTTACTAAATATTGTTCGTAGTCTAAAACGTAAAACTTTTTCCCTTTTCGGATAATTTCCATGCCATCTTCGGTCAGCAGTTTTATCTGGTTTTCAATCCCTTCCGGATATTTGGGATTTAGCTCCCCCTTCCCTTTCAGAGTTCTCCACCACGGAATCAAGTTCTCAGTTTTCCCTTCCGACTTCATCTCCTCGGAAGCGTGCGCTGAAATCCAAGCAAAAATTCCGGTTGTTATCGGGCAAGCCGTTGTTGTTCCATATTTGCGCGCAAGTAGTTTCCTCATGGAATTGATTGTAAGAATTTCCCCTTTTTCAGGCAAACTCATCATTTCATAAACATCAAGCGGAGCGGGTATAACCATCGTTCCTTCGCCCCATTTCTCGGCTTGTTTTCCTTCGAGCCGAATGTTTTTGGGTAAATCTTTACTGTCGTTCAGTTTCTCAGTCCAAGTTTTTTTACGAGACATAAAAACCTCAGTTAATAAGAAAAGCCGTACCTAAATATAATCAGGTACGGCTGATAAGAAAAAACTAAATTCATTCAAAATGATGAAAGTCTTAAACTATTCTTCTCCCATGAACGGATACGTCCAGTCATGCGGAGGAGTAAACGTTTCCTTTAACGTACGCGCTGACATCCAGCGGAGCAAATTCATCGCGCTGCCCGCTTTGTCGTTGGTACCGGAAGCGCGCCCGCCGCCAAACGGCTGCTGTCCTACAACCGCCGCAGTCGGTTTATCGTTAATGTAGAAGTTGCCCGCTGCGTTTCTTAATCTCTGCTCCATGTAATTTAGAACATGTCTGTCCTGCGACCAAATTGCGCCGGTGAGCGCGTATGGAGAAGTAGTGTCGCACAGTTCGAGAGTTTCCTCAAACTTATCATCGTCGTAAACGTAAATCGTAAGAACAGGCCCGAAAATCTCTTCCTGCATCGACTTGAACTTAGGATTAGTCGTTACGATTGTAGTCGGTTCGATAAAGTAACCTTTCGAATCGTCGTAATTCCCGCCGGTTATGAATTCGGCTTCGTCAGATTCGGCGGCATATTTAATGTAGCCGGTGATGTTATCGAAAGCGGCTTTGTCAATTACAGCCGACATGAAGTTTGTGAAATCCTCAACGTCGCCGACTTTAATCTTAGCAACTTCCGCGACATATTTTTCTTTAAACTCATCATATCTCGATTTAGGCATATACATTCTGGATGCGGCAGAACATTTTTGTCCCTGATATTCAAACGCCGCGCGCAACGCCGCAACTACAACTCCGTCAATATCGGCATCTTTATGAACAAAGATAAAATCTTTGCCGCCGGTTTCCCCGACTATTCTCGGGTAAT
>JALWEC010000187.1 GCA_027036655.1 Melioribacteraceae bacterium | reverse complement strand
GAGTTTTCCGATTTTAAGAAAGACGTCGGCGCCGAACTCAGAATTAAACTGATTTCTTTCTACATTTTCCCAACGGCTATTTTTGTGAACGGTTCTTACTCAATCGACAAGTTTACTTCGGAGATTCGCGGACATACAATCACAAACGGAAAAGAATGGAGATTTTATTTCGGAATGTTATTTGACTTTGACATTTTTTAATCGGTACGGTAACGGAACAAAAGTAATGATGCTATAACTAAATAACATACCGTCATTGCGAGCGACCGTAGGGAGTGCGGCAATCTCACAAATGTTCAACCTTAGAAGTTAAACTGTTTTTGAACATTTACTAACTGCGTGTTTCTTAGTGAGATTACTTCGTCGTACCGACAAGTCGGGACTTCTCGTAATGACGTTAAAGTTACAGAAATAATCGGTCAGCCAAGACGGAACTTCAGTTGGCGCAAGCTCCTTTTTAACAATGACGTTGACTATTAGAAAACAGAGCGGTCGAAGCTAAAGCCGTAGAGCTTGAACTTGAAATTTTGATTTACTTAATGTTTTAAGTTCAATTTGTAAGAAATCGTAAATATATGTATAACTATAAAGTAAAAATATAAAGAGATGAAGAAAATAATTTTGTTTGTAATCATTACCGGTCAGTTAGTTCTTGGTCAGAACAAAACTGCTCTTACCGAAAATCTGAATCAAGATATGAACTTAGCGTTCACGCAGACCAACAGCAGTTACGACACGGACAATTCCAACTCACTTGCCGTCAAGCGAAAACCGGGTCTCGCGGCTCTTTATTCGGCTGCAATTCCCGGAGCGGGACAAGTTTACAACAAGCAATATTGGAAGACGGCTATATTCGCATTGGTTGAAATTGCCGCAATAACCACGACATATCTCTATAACAAAAAAGGGGACGACCAAACCGCGTATTTTCATCAATACGCCGATGCACATTGGGCGGTAACGCGTTACGCAAAATGGACGGAAGTTCACGCGACGGAAATTAATTCCAATGTTGATCTTTCGCAGTATAATGTTTTTAACAGCGACGGTTCGGTAAACTGGCGTGAATTAAACAGACTGGAATTGGCGATCGGAAGTTACTACTCACATCAGCTTGCTCCTTACGGAGAACAGCAGTATTACGAGATGATTGGGAAATATACTCAGTTCAACGTCGGTTGGGATGATTTCGGCGACGAGAACACGCCTTATCACTATGGCGATCCGGTTACGCCTCATTTTGCTTACTATTCTCATCAGCGCGGTTTGGCAAATGATTATTACGATGTCGCCAAATGGGGATACATTACGATACTTACCAATCATATTTTAAGCGCTGTTGAAGCCGCCTGGAGCGCGCACAAGCACAATCGTTCCTTAAAGGTTAGGATGAGTATGAACAGTTTTAATTCGGGCTACAGCGTTGTCTATTATCCGCAAATTAATTTTAATTACAGGTTCTGAAAATGAAAACTCCTTTAGTCCTAATAGTCGGAAGACCTAATGTTGGTAAATCGACGCTTTTTAACAGATTAACCAAAACCGACGATGCAATTGTTGATGATTTCAGCGGAGTAACGCGCGACAGACTTTACGGCGAAGTAGAGTGGAACGGCAAGTCTTTCCGTCTGATTGATTCCGGCGGCTATGTGCCCGAAAGCGATAATCTCTTTGAAAAAGCAATCAGGGAACAAGTGGAATTTGCAATCGACGAAGCAGATGCGATTCTATTTGTGGTTGACGGCAGACAAGGAATAAATCCATACGACGCCGAAGTTGCTAAACTTCTCCGAACTTCAAAGAAACCCGTTTTTCTCATCGTAAATAAACTTGATACTCCTCAGCAGGCAATGCACGTAGGGGAGTTTTACTCGCTCGGTATAAATCCGGTGTTCGATATTTCAGGACTTAACGGAAGAAATCTCGGCGATTTGCTTGATGAACTGGTCGAATCCCTTGCAATTAATTTTGAAGAGGATGAAGAAGATACACGAATGAGAATTTCAATAATAGGCAAGCCGAATGTAGGAAAATCCTCGCTGACAAACGCTCTTCTCGGATATGACAGAACAATTGTAACCAATATTCCCGGTACGACGCGGGATTCAATCGATTCCGTGCTGAAATATTACGGCGAGGAAATTGTTCTTGTCGATACTGCCGGTTTAAGGAAAAAATCGAAAGTGCAGGAAAATATTGAGTTTTATTCCAATGTCAGAACTTATCGCGCACTAATGGAAAGCGATGTGGCAATCCTTGTTATTGACGCGGAATCCGGAATTGAAAAACAGGACCAGAAAATTATTCAGGAAGCCGTTAGACGAAGAAAAGGAATGATAATCGCGGTAAATAAGTGGGATTTGATTGAAAAAGAAACCAATACGGCAAAAAACTATGCCGATGAAATAATCAAAGCGCTCGGCTCGGTTTATTACGTCCCGATTCTCTTTATTTCCGCCCTTACAAAGCAGAGAATCTTTAAATTAATCGATTTAGCCAAGAAAGTTTATCAGGAACGAACAAAGAAAATTCCGACCTCAAAATTAAACGATGTGCTTCTTCCCGAAATTCAAAAGAATCCGCCGCCGGCAACTCCCACCGGCAGAGAAGTGAAGATTAAATACATTACTCAAGGCGGACATTTTTACCCGATTTTTATATTTTTCTGTAATTACCCCAAGCATATTCCCGATTCGTACAAACGTTTCCTCGAAAGGAAAATTCGCGAAAATTTCGGTTTCGAAGGAGTCGCAATGACGATTTCGTTTAAGGATAAATCTTGATTCAATTATAAATTGCAAATTAGAAATTATAAATTTTTTGTTTTGATGTGACACTGGTCCGGGGAAAAACAAAGAAATAATAAAAGAGGAAAAATTTAATAACATATAAATCAGAAAAGGCTAACGAACAAAGAGTACATTTTGTCTATTCTCAATGTACAGGGAAAACTTTGACAACCACCGGATAGATGAAAACTTAAAAAAAATAATATGGATTTACACAAAAGCTATACAATATGAATTTTTTTCATAATATTTTGGTAACGGTTTGGCTATGCGTAGTGTGGGTTTTTGAAGCACTTTTTTTCAATTTACACCGAATTATATTTGTAGTTAAATCATTCATATTTAGCACTCTGCCCCGCATTACGCTTATACATTGTTGGCGGTTCGTTGTTGATTCTATCAGTTATCTTTTTCATAGTAATATGAGTAATCAATACCTTTCATAAATATTTCGCGGTCATCTATTTTGGTAGTGAGTGCTTTTTTCAAAAGTGATTTCAAAACACTACTTTTTGTCGGACTTAACATCAATGCATTCATATAATCTTTTTTACTTATTTTACTCCAATCAACGCATTTTTTTAAACGTTTTTTTAGTATTAAATCCAACCATATTCTTGTACTTCTACCATTACCTTCCAGGAATGGGTGTGCAATGTTCATTTCTACATACTTGTCAACTATTTCATCAAATGTAGTTTCGGGCATTGCTTCAATTTGTTTTAAGGTTTCGCCGAGGAAACGTGAAACTGCAAATTGAAAACCACCTTTTGATATATTTTTCTGTCTGATTTGTCCGGCAAAATCATATAATCCGCCAAATAAATAAGCGTGTATTTGTTGTAAACCTTTTACGGTACCAACTTCTATACTACTAATAAAGGAACTTTCAAATAATGCATATGCTTTTGTTTTACTCTTTCCGTCTATGCTTTCATCGCTATATGTAAACCATTCAATAAATCGGTTTGCCTTTGTTCCAGGAAATGTTTTGCCCAAAGCAATAATACCGTCATAATCCAACATGTCGGATAAACGCCTTTTACCATCTGGTGCAAGAATTTTGAACTGGGTAGTAGCACTAACCACTTGACTATTTTCTTTCTTTAATTTGGCTTTAAGATATTTCCAATAGTTTCGTGTTTTTGTATAGTCGTCTTGGTCTGTAAGTACTGCAACAATATCCAATACCGAGAACCACCATTTGGCATTTTTTTCATCCCAAACAGCACGAACTTCTCTGTCGTTAAAAAACCGTATGGATATTTTCGTATTACTCATAATTTTATTTCTATTCTAACAATATTTTATGTTCAAAGTTAAAAAAATTCATTCATATTCTTACTATCTATGACTTTGTTAAATGACCGCTAACGGTGAGTATATGAGGCGTTGGGCGTTTTGGAA
>JALWEC010000186.1:0-10000 GCA_027036655.1 Melioribacteraceae bacterium | reverse complement strand
TATATCGCCAGCAAAAACGGCGCATCCGGTTTCGGTATTTCAAGAGTAAGCGCATCTATTATGGACTCAATCCGCCAAAGAATGATTAACGTTTACGATTACGACCCCGGGCAATATGAAAATTACACTCATAAAACTCAGAACGAAAAATTAATCGCCAAGATTGACTGGAACATTAACGAAAACAATAACCTCTCTTTCCGGTACAATCGTTTGGACGCACGCAAGGATTTAGGTCCTCATCCCTTTGTACTTAGCCCTAACGGAACCGGACGCGGACCCAACAGCACTTCGCTTCCGTTTTCAAAATCGGGTTACCAAATGTCAAACAAGTTGAATTCGTTTGCTCTCGAAGTCAACTCGCGATTCCATAACGCTTCCAACAGATTCTTTGCAAGCTACAACCAGTTCAGAGATCAGAGGCATCCGTTTACCGTTGGTTTCCCGACGGTTGAAATTGCACAGGACGGCGTTACTTATACAACAATGGGCGACGAACCTTTCTCAATTCATAACATCTTAGATCAAGACGTTCTTCAGTTTACCGATAACTTCAGTTACTATCTCGATAAACACGTAATCACCGTCGGCGGCACTTTTGAATATTACAAATTCTTCAACTCATTCAATATCTTCAGAGACGGATTATTTTTCCTCCCTGTTGCCTGGGGCGGAAGCACATTCAACTCTTTGGACGAGTTTTTCAGATTAACCGACCCGAACGATTCCAACTTTGTTGATTTAAGAGGAATGGTAGGCTCGGGACCGTACAAAGGTGAGTTTATCGAAGTTGCCCAGTTGGGACTTTACGGACAGGACGAATATCTGATTACAAAAGACCTGTCGTTAACTTTGGGCTTAAGAGTTGACGTACCGATGTATTTTACCAAACCTGTTGATAACCCTTGGTCGCGCAGTTTAACTTTGCTTGACGCCAACAGAAAACCGGAAACGGTCGATCAAAGCAAACTTCCGGGCGCAACGCCGATGTTATCGCCGCGAATCGGATTTAACTGGGACGTTTACGGCAACAGAACCACACAGCTCCGCGGAGGTACCGGAGTCTTTACCGGAAAAATTCCTTTCGTATGGATTGGCAACGTAATTTCAAATCCCGGAGCAAACCCGAACTTGTACCCCGCCGGTCCTATCAGACCCACAAAATATAATTCAACATTGGCTCAATCCTGGGATCTAAACGCAATGTCAAACGATTTCAAATGGCCCCAGGTTTGGACTACTGATTTTGCTATTGACCAAATGCTTCCCGCCGATATGGTAGGAACTTTGGAATTCATCTACGGAAAAGACATCGATGCAATTTATGTTAGAAACGCCGACTTGAAAGCTCCCGAAAGATATCTTGCCGACGGCAGACCTTATTTCGGAGGCGCAGGCAACAACGAGCTTAATCCCGACGGACGCGGCGCGTATGTGCTTGATAACACGAACAAAGGTTACAACTTTAACTTTACGGCACAACTGCGCAAGTACTTCGATTTCGGGATGAATGCAATGTTTGCTTATAACTATATCGACGCAAAAAACGTGATGCAGTCAACCGAAATCGCCAGCGTTTTATGGCAGGGAAATCCCGTTCAGGGCGACCCGAATAATCCGAATTTAAGCCCTTCGCAGTTCGGTCAGAAACATCGCTTTATTCTTGCTTTGAATTACAAGAAAAATTGGAATGAAACTTTTGCCACAACCATCGGCGTTTTCGGCGAAGTTGCCGAAGGAAACCGCTATGTTTATTCCGGCGGGAACAGATATTCCTTTACATACGCAGGCGACGTAAACGGCGACGGCAGCAGCTCGAACGACTTAATTTATATCCCAAAAGACCAAAACGATATTTACCTTGCGCCTTACGTTGACGAAAACGGAAATACGGTAAGCGCTCAGGAACAATGGGATAAACTAAACGCGTTTATAAGTCAGGACGATTACTTAAGTTCACATCGGGGCGAAATAGCCGAAAGAAACGGACTGCTGAACCCTTGGTACTTTAATCTTGATATGAAAATCGCGCAGGATATTATGTTCAACGCTTGGGGACGTCCTCAAAAAGTTCAAATTACGCTTGACGTACTTAATCTGCCGAATTTCTTGAATTCCGATTGGGGAGTAAGAAAAGTTGCGGATCCTTCCGCTTTGGCTCCGTTGGAATTAGTAGGATTTGATTCGGATCCTTCAAATAATATCAAGGACGGCGAGCCGGTATTCAATTATAAAAACAAAGCTCAAACTACATTCATCAACGATGCAAGTATCTTTTCAAGATGGCAGATGCAGCTTGGAATCAGATACCAGTTCAATTAATCTTTTTTAAGATATAACTCAGTTACACAAAAAAGCCCGAATATTACTTCGGGCTTTTTAAATTAATCATTTCGGAAAGTTTATCAGAAGGAAGTAACGCCGGGCGCTTTAACATAAATCCACTCTACTTCCACCCATTTCGGGTCATTCCAAGTCGCCGTGCCACCGGTATTTACGACTTTGAATTTTGAATAATTCCCGTCAGCGTCATAAAGGAAATAATAATTCCCGTTTATGTCGTCGGGCATACTTCTTACCCAGTTCCCATCGTGCGCGGGCGAATCCAAACCATCGTCAATATTTGTCGTAGTTCCTTCCTTGAATTCCGTAACTCTAAAATTGTTACCGAGATAGCTTGCGCTTCTGATTGTAAAATTAGAGCCTGTGTAATAAATATCAGCGAGCAAGCTGTCCGCGCCGGAGATTGAAATCGGGTTGCCCTCGGATAAATCAATTCCGCTCGGCTCATCTTCAGTTGAGTTATTACCGGTTTCCCAAACCTTAATCAATCCGTATTTTATTCTTACCGGAGTTAAAGTTACGCTTAACACTTCCAAATTATCCGACGACACGCCAATCGCGATTGTCGTATCAACATAATTCGTTAAGTGAAACATAATATTTGTCATCCCGACTTTCGTAGTAACGGTATCGGGCGTCGTGCCTTTCAATGTTCCGTCAATAATTATCTGCGCGCCTTCGGGAGTTGAATATAAAGCGATTTCTCCGTTCTCTTCAACAGGTTCTACGGAATTATCGGTACACGAAAATAAAAACATTGCAAAAGCAGCAATCACTGTAATGGCAATTCTTTTTTTCATTTTGCACTCTCTTTTTTTGTGATACATATTTATTAATTAGTTTTTCTTTACAAAACCTAAAAGCGAAGTCGGAAAAGAATCAGTTATAAGTAAAAATCCTTTATCATCAAGTCTTGCGATACCTTCCCAATTTCTTCCCTTCTTCGGAATAACTTTCCAGTAAATGGGAGCTTCTCCGCTGAGTTCAATTTTATTTTTCCCTATTACAAACGACAGTACCCTCTCAACGCCAACGGTGGCGGATTGTGAAGACGTTATACCGTATTTGGTTGCAACCGAATCGTTCCACGGTTTCAAATCGTTACGGTCGCCGGTCCAAAAATAATTCATTGCATAAAATTTATTATTCTCAACATATGTTGCATCCGTTATTCGATATTCGATATGAGGCATCGATAGCCTGGAAACCAACTTTAGGTTTTCATCATACATAAACGCTTTGGGATTTGAATTAACGTTCGCTCCGTTTGCTTCGTTAATAACGATTATTCTGTCACCGTCAATAACCATCGTCTCATATCCGATATTCAGAATATTAGTCTGAAGCGGAATTTGAGTAAGCGTGGCGGAATCAAGCGTAATCCTTTGCCCGGAATTGTTAATTTTCCCTTTTATTAAAAACGTTCTTGTCGGCTCTCCAATCGACTCAATCGTAAAATAAACATTATCGCCGATAAAACCGATTGATTCATATCCAGATCCGCGGCGGTTGAAACGGGTTAATCCTTTTCCGATAACTTTAAGTGTATCAGGTTTAATCAACGGATGATTTTCTAAATTCTTCAAATAATCTAAAATAACGGACTTTTTGATTGTAAAAAGATATCCCGTAGCACTATGTGAATCTCTTCCGAACAAATACTGCGGAAGAAGCACAAGATTATCCTTATACCAGGCTAATCCCGAATATTCCTGATGCCTGTCATTAAACGGTGAAGCTAAATTGATTAAAGTTAGCTTTGTTTCTTTAACTCTTACGGAGTTACCGCTTTCATTGCTTCCACATCCTGAAAGAAAAACAAACGCTCCCAAAACAAAAGTTAAAATCACTTTTTTCAAAATTAATTCCCCGGCATTTTCATTTCCGAAAAATCGCTCGGTAATTCCATTTTTTCGGCGGGAACGGATTCTCTTTTGATTTCAGTTACTTCCATTTTAACCGGAACGCCGTTTTCCGTCGAAATTACCGACATCGGGAAAAACTTCTCCAATCCGAGAACTTCTCTCATTGCATCGTCTCCGGTGCCGTCAAATCCCGGGAAATTAATAAACTTGTCGGTGGCCCAAATCGTAGTCGTTCCCGCGTCGTCTTTAATCACATACTCGTTGCAAGTGTAACCGAGTATTTTTTTTGTTCTTCCCGTTTTGATCGGTTTTCTTTTATCGTCTAAATTTTTTAGCGGGTCGCCGCTTCCCATCATTTTTTGCTGCTGTGCGCTTACCGACATATACATTTTCTGCTGCGGCATTACAACATAAAAAGTGGAATCTCTCAGAAGCATATAACCAACCGGCATTTGGGGCATTTCCATTCTGACGGCATTCCCTTTTATCAAATAATTCATATAGTTATCGTTCCCGCCGGTATTGACTTTAAGTACGATCTTACCTTCAAAATTATTTGTTTGAGCTAATAATGGAACCGCAAAAATTATCAACAGAATTAATAATTTTAATATTCTCATATAATCAAATTCCTTTCTTTTAATTTTAATTCTTAATTTAAGTACTAAATTATTAAAATTTTGTGATTTTACATCTATTTTTTGTGTACAAATTAAAGATATCTAAATTTTTCGGTAAAAACTTTTCACGGGAAAGCTACTTGTCGCCTCTTACAGTCCGTCCGGTTATCCGAAAAATCGGTTATCTTCAGAATACTGTTTTAATCGAGCAATTTAATTTCGCCAAAACAAAAATTTTAAAAGATTGATTATGATTAAAGAACCGGAAGTTACACTTCAGCTTGCATTGGAACACGGACTAACCGAAGAAGAATACGCACGGGTTTGTGAAATTTTAGGACGAACTCCCAACTACACCGAACTCGGAATATTCAGTGTAATGTGGAGCGAGCACTGCAGTTACAAAAACTCAATTGCCGAAATAAAAAAACTCCCGCGAGACGGCGAACATCTTTTGGTCGGCGCCGGAGAAGAAAACGCCGGATTGGTTGATATCGGAGACGGACAAGCCGTTGCATTTAAAATTGAAAGCCATAACCACCCTTCAGCCGTTGAGCCTTATCAGGGCGCCGCAACCGGCGTTGGAGGAATTCTCCGCGATATTTTCACAATGGGCGCGCGTCCCGTTGCGGCGCTAAATTCACTCCGCTTCGGTTCTCTCGATAATCCGCGCACTCGTTTCCTTTTTGAAAATATTGTAAAAGGAATCGGAGATTACGGAAACTGCTTCGGCGTCCCGACAGTCGGCGGAGAAGTATTTTTCGACGATTCTTATCAAGGCAATCCCCTTGTTAACGCGATGGCAATCGGAATTGTTGACGCTAAGAAAACAGCTTCCGCGGTTGCCAAAGGGGCGGGAAATCCGGTAATGATTGTAGGATCGGCAACCGGACGAGACGGGATCCACGGAGCCACTTTCGCTTCCGAGGAACTGTCTGAAAAATCGGAATCAAAACGCCCTTCCGTACAAGTGGGAGATCCATTTACCGAAAAGCTGCTCCTCGAAGCCACACTCGAAATCATCGAGAATGATTGGATTGTCGGCATTCAGGATATGGGAGCCGCGGGAATTTCCTGCTCGACTTCGGAGATGAGCGAAAAAGGGAAATCGGGAATGAGAATAGATCTGAGCAAAGTCCCGCTGCGGGAAGACGGGATGTCCGCTTACGAAATAATGCTTTCCGAATCTCAAGAAAGGATGCTTGTTGTCGCAAAAAAAGGTTACGAAGATAAAATCATTGAAGTCTTTAATAAATGGGATTTGAACTGCGAGATTATCGGAGAAGTAATAGACGAAGATTTAATCGACGTCGATTATTCGGGCGAGAAAAAAGTTAAAGTTCCTGCGTTCAATTTAGTTCTCGGAGGCGGCGCGCCGGTTTATATCCGCGAGAAAAAACGCCCGGCATATCTTGATGAAAAACATTCGTTCGATTTCGGTTCCCTTCCCGAACCGGATAATATTGAATCGACATTCATAAAAGTTTTTTCTTCGCCGAACATAGTTTCCAAGCATTGGGTTTTTGAACAGTACGATTCAAAAGTCCAGACCAACACGATTGTCCCGCCCGGCTCGGACGCGGCGGTTATCCGTGTCGGGGATACAAATAAAGGCATCGCCGCAAGCGCCGATTGCAACGGGCGATACGTTTACTTAAACCCGAAAGTCGGTTCCATGATTGCCGTCGCCGAATCGGCGCGCAACATTGTCTGCTCCGGCGCAAAACCCCTCGCCGTTACAAACTGCCTGAACTTCGGCAATCCGTATGATCCGGAAGTTTACTGGACTTTCTCACAGGCGATTGAAGGAATGGGAGAAGCTTGCAGATTTTTGAACACTCCCGTTACCGGCGGCAATGTCAGCTTCTATAACGAAAGCCCCGATTCAACCGTTTACCCGACGCCTGTTATCGGCATGGTGGGATTAATCAAAGATTTATCCGAAACGGTTACATCCGAGTTTAAAAATCCCGGCGATTTAATCTATCTGCTCGGAGAAGATTTTGAAGAAATAGGGGGAAGCGAATATCTTAAAACAATTTATAATCTTGTCGAAGGAGACGCGCCAAAATTTGATTTGGAAAGAGAAGGAAATTTGCAAAACGTTCTTCTTCAGGCAATTGAAAGCGGACTGATTGCTTCGGCTCACGATATTTCGGAAGGAGGAATTGCGGCGGCTTTGGCTGAATGCTGCGTAGCAAACCGCGAGTCGCTAAAAGGAGCGTCCGTTAATGTCCCGATTAAAACGCGCGCCGACTTCTCACTTTTCTCGGAATCTCAATCGCGCGTAATTGTTTCGATTGCGCCGAGCGACAAAGAAGCGTTTGAAAAACTAATCTCCGGCGTCGATGTACCACTTACTTTTTTGGGAAAAGTTACGGAGAAAAATTTAACCGTAAACAATTTAATGAATATTGATTCAGAAAAGCTGTCCCAAATTTTTCACAACACAATTTCCGAAAAGATGAGCCATGAAGTTTAAATTTTTAAGAGCGCTTTCACGGAACTTCTCAATAGAAAAACTCCGCAAGTTCTTCGACTTCACCTCATATTACTTCGGCGGACTTTTTGAAAAAATCGAGGACGACCATATTTTTCTTTCCGCTGCAGGAATCGCGTTTTCTTTAATCCTCAGCATGATTCCTTTTCTTCTTGTTGTTGTGGCAATACTCGGGACCATCGTCTCTCCCGAACTGCTGATGCATTACGTAAATCAACTTATCGACACAATAATCCCTTACCCCGATTTTGCTCAATACATCGAGCATTATATTTCATCCCGCATCCCAACGGCGTTCCATTACAAAAACATTATCGGCTACGTGGGCGTATTCGGTTTGATGTTTACTTCAACTTGGCTTTTCAGCAGTCTCCGTTCCATCTTAAATTATATCTTTCGCGTCGAGAAGAAGAAAAGTGCTTGGTACGGTTTAATAAAAGATTTGGGAATGATTTTACTACTTCTTGTTATTATGCTTCTTACAACTACAATCTTTCCGACAATTCAGATTTTAATTAACTCAACTCTTCAGTTGGAAATACTACAACAGTTGAGGATTAGCAGCCTCCTTACATATCTGCTTTCACTCTCATCGTTCTTTATTATATTTTTACTTTTTTATTTTTTCTACTACATAATTCCATACGAAAGAATCGGGCATAAAGTTATTGCGCTTTCGGCTTTTTGGGCGGCGTTGCTTTGGGCGATAATGAAATACATTTTCGGTTACTACGTAACATATTTTCTCGCGGCTGAAAATCTTTACGGAGCGTTCCTGCTTTTAATCGTTATCCTTTTTTGGATATTTTATTCTTCAATCTTGTTTCTCCTCGGAGCGGAAATCGGGATGCTTTATAAAAACAGACATAAAGAAATAAACAGGGATGAACAAAATGGAAATTAAATTCGCCGGATTTTGGATAAGATTTGTAGCTTACATTATTGATAAAATCATTGTATCGATTATTCAATCCGTACTGATTATTCCTTTTACGATTTTTTTCGGGTTCTTGACTCCGCTCCTTGATAAAGCCGATTCGTTCCCGCAATATACTTCGGCGCTTTACGCGGCTTCCGCCCGATTTGACGACTACTCACTCGGGTTCTCAATTATTATTGTTCTTCTTGCTTTGCTCTTTGAAGCCGTCGGCTGGCTTTACTTTGCTTTGATGGAATCATCGCCAAAACAGGCAACACTAGGAAAAGCCGCGGTAGGCATAATTGTAACGGATGAAAATTACGAGCGCATTTCCTTTCTGCGAGCTACCGCAAGATATTTCAGTAAAATAATTTCATCGTTCATTTTGATGTTCGGTTTTATAATGGCGGGATTTACGCGCCGCAAGCAAGCTTTACACGATTTTATAGCCGGAACTTTTGTAATATATAATCAACAGTCTTTACATAACAAAAGTCATGTCATTCTGAATGGAGCGAAGCGGAGTGAAGAATCTCAAAATCAGTAATTATACCGGGTTTAGAGATATTTCGGACCGCTTCCGCTTCACCCCCAACCAAAAGTGGTCGGGGCAAGTGTGGCGAACTCAATATAACAAATTTAGGTTATGCAACTGTCTCAATCAATAAATTATTCGGAGAATATTATGAAACTTTTAATGATTTACGCCGACTTGTTCGGATATAAAACCAACCGGAAAGGTTGGGAAGACGCTCCCGATATTGACGAAGAAAAGAAAATCGATAATGCCCTCGTCGGCTTTATTCACCTTGAATTGGAAGACGAAGAAAAACTTTCGTCGGTTGAAACAAAAATGATTAAGCAGTTAAAATGGGCTGCGCGTAAAAACGAAACCGAGCGAATTGTACTTCATTCCTTTGCGCATCTTTCCGAAAGCAAAGCCAATCCCGCATTGATTAAACAACTTTTCGATAACGCCGAGGAACGACTGAAGAACTCCGGCTACGAAGTTTACCAAACGCCTTTCGGCTATTTCCTCGACTTGGAATTCAAAGCCCCAGGGAACTCACTCGCTCGGATTTTTAAGGAGATTTGAACTTGGGGTTGACCGTTCATTATTTTTTAATTGAAATTCAGAAGAAATAATTGGTTGAATATCATTCTTTCAGAATAGCTTCAATATTGTGAATTATTGACATTGACAAGCAGATATACTAAATTGTTAAATATAAACAAAAGAAAAACGGATGAGTGCAATAAAAGAAAAGTCTCAGTAAAACTTTGAAGCGGGAGATTTCTTAATAAAAAATAATTTCTATGCAGCTAGTATTCATTGTTTTTTTACAGTTGCATTCAATTGCTGAAATTTATTTTAATAAACAACTATAATAAATCCGAAGTTGAAATTGACAGAGAGTCAATAGATTCAAAAAAAGGTTTTCACAATTGGTTAATAAATTTTTTTTACAATGCCCATAAAGAAATAAATGATAAGCATTCTACAATTATCCACCAAAAGCTATTTAAATTAAAGAAATACCGAGTAGAATCCGATTATAAAAACGTAGGTGTAACTTATTCAAAAAGCATTACCGCAAAAAACATTTCTTCTGAAATTTTATTACTTTTAAAAGAGGACTATGAACTATGACATCGGTTGAATTTGTAAAAAATAAATTAAATACCCTTTTAGAATATAATCCTCAAATTCGTTGCGTTTATGAATATAACGAATTTGAATTAACTCATTATG
>JALWEC010000185.1 GCA_027036655.1 Melioribacteraceae bacterium | reverse complement strand
CTGAATGGAGCGAAGCGGATCCGCCTTGGCGGAAAGAATCTCAAAACCTGTAATTAGACCAAATTTAGAGATATTTCGGACGGCTTCCACCTTTGCCCCCAACGAAAAGCAGTTGAGGCAAGTATGGCGAACTCAATATGACAATTTTAGGTTATACAAAGGGCACTTTTTATAAATATTTAGGAGTTTATATGAAAACAGCAGAAGATCTACTGAAAGAAAAAGGGACTGAAATAATTTCCGTAACTCCCGACACCTTAATAAATGAAGCCGTCAAAATAATGACCGAGAAAAACATCGGCGGTATCGCCATAAAAGAGGGCGATGAATATGTCGGTATTTGGACAGAAAGGGATTTGCTTCATAATATTGCTGATGATTCTTACGACTGTAAAATAACTCCTATCAGAGAACTGATGCAGAAGAATTTAATTACCGCAAATTACGACGAGAGTATCTATACGCTGATGGATAAATTCCTCGGGAAAAAACTTCGTCATCTTTTTATCGTGAAGGATGGAAAAATTATCGGTTTACTCTCGATTGGCGACGTAGTTAAAGCAAATCTGAATGAAAAGACAAAAGAACTTGAAGAATTAAACGCCGTGTTTAGTTGGGATTATTACGATAACTGGCGTTGGAGAAAATAAAAGGCAAATTTTGAAGAAAATTTTGCATAATCTGCAATATGTCATTCTGATCCCGCCTTGGCGGGAGAAGAATCTCAGAATCGGTAATTATACCAAGTTTAGAGATGTTTCGGTCGGCTTTCCATCTTCGTCGTGGCAAATTCAATATGATAATTCTTCGTTTTATAAAGATTTCTTGAAGAAAACATCTTTATTACTTCTATTCTTATCCATTGTTTTTATTTCTTGCGGAAAACAATCACCCGAAGAAGTCGTTCTTAAAGGAAAAACCATGGGAACGACTTATTCCGTTAAGTATGTAAATCCGGCAAAAAGTGTAAGTCCGATTCAAATTCATACAGAGATAGATTCGGTATTAAAGCATGTCAATATGGAGATGTCCACCTACATTCCCAACTCCGAGATTTCAAGATTTAACGCATTTAATAAAACAGACTGGTTCCCCGTATCAAAAGATTTTGTGATTGTACTCAGGCAGGCGAAATATGTGGCAAAAATCAGCGACGGTTACTTTGACCCGACAATTATGCCGCTGGTTAATCTTTGGGGATTCGGACCGGAAAAGAGAAACGAAAAAATTCCCACGCGCGCAGAGATTGATTCGGCTAAAAAACTTGTTAATTTCACCTTAATTGATGAAAAAATCGACACTCCCGAAATCAGAAAAAAATTGCCGGAAGTCTATCTTGATTTTTCATCGATAGCGAAAGGATACGGCGTTGATAAAGTAGGCGATTTTCTCGAATCGAAGGGTATCGTGAATTATCTTGTGGAAATCGGGGGAGAACTTCGCGCTCACGGAGTAAAAGCCGATAGTTCGATTTGGCGCGTTGGCGTTGTAAATCCTAATGAAGAGGGAATTAGCATAGCGTTTAAGCTTGACGACTTAAGTATTGCGACTTCGGGCGATTACATGAATTATTTTGAAGTTAACGGAAAAAGATATTCTCACACGATTAATCCCAAAACGGGCAGACCGATTACACATAATCTCGCTTCGGTTTCGGTCGTCGATCCTTCATGTATGATTGCAGACGCTTACGCAACGGCGTTTGACGTTTTGGGACCGGAAAAAGGTTTTGCGCTATCCGAAAGTCTTGATATTCCCGTTTATATGATTGTCCGGAAGGGAAATATATTTGAAGTTAAGATGAATTCCGAATTCAAAAAGCTAATCGGAGAAAACAATATAGCATCAAATAAACTGAGGTTAAAGAACCGTTTTACAAAAAAAACAGCGATTCAGCGTTAAAAAAAAGGTTTTCTTACTAAAATTTAACTCTGAATAGTTGAATGCGAAGGACTCATTTCATCCGGGCGTATCTAAAATCGGATGAGTTAATAATCCAAAATTGTCATTAATGCCTTATCGGTAAAATCCAAGTTATTTTAGGCAGAATATTTTTGCAAATACTCCAAAATTCTTTATTGGTAAGAGTCATAGAGATTATCTCAAAATTGTTATTAGAGAAAAATTTCCTAATGACCGCCATTAAGGAGAACGTGGACTAACTTATTGAAAAACAATAAATTGAAATGTGCTACAAATGTTATTTTTGAGAAAAAATATGTGAGAAAATCTTACAAAATAGGACTTGTTTGTAACACAATTCGTCTTGGCGGAATAATCTCTTCGGGATTTATAAAGAACTGAGCCCTGAATCTCTAAAAAAAATGATTTAATTTTGTCCTCATTTTGAAAAGTATTATATTGTAAAAAAATAATTCGGATTAGATGAAAAAAAATATTTTTATAATATTAATTTCCTTTCTCCTTTTTGCCGTTTATATTTCTTACGCAGCGGAAACAAATATTGATTCGTTAAAGTCCGTTGTTAAGTTCGGAAAAACATCTTATGAAAAACTAAATGCCGCAGTTAAATTATCAAAAATATTGTTGAAAAACGGAAACAGAGAAACAAAAAAATATCTTGATATTGCCAGCCGTATTTTACAAGAAACTCCTGACAGTTTAAATCTTGCAAAAATTACCAGAATGTATGCCCTGTACGATGTTTATTCAGGGGATTACGAAAATGCCGCACATTATTATTTGACTGCCATAGAAATTAGTAAAAAGATAAAAAACATAGAGTTAACTAACTTAGCACTAAACGGTTTAGCTCAGTTAAATCTGAGAACTAAAAATTATTCAAAAGCCGAATTGATTTTTAATTCGCTCATTAAGGAAGCAAAACAAAATAATAACAAGGATGACATTATTGTATATTCTCTTAATCTCGCTACGATTTACGGAGAAGAAGGAAATTTTAAGGAAGCGGAAAAATATTTATTGGAAGTTTATAATTCAAATCCTAAAAATAAATTTTATAAAGCAGTGGCGGCTAACAGTTTGAGTTTTATTTACAATAATCAGAAAAAATATTATAAAGCCCTTAAATACGGAAAAGAAGCCGCCGAATATTCTGAAGGTATATCCGATAAAGCATTTAAAATTGAAAGTTTTACAAACTATTCCAATTCATTAAAAGGGCTTGGGGAAAACCTAAAAGCCGCTAAGATAATCAAAGACATTATCGTAATGGCTAAGCAAAGTCATTTCACCAGAAAAATGAATAATGCAATTGGAAATCTTGCCCTTAATTATGAAGCTCTTCACGACTATAAATCTGCGTATAAATATTATAAAGATTTCTCCGAACGAAGGGATTCACTCCTTACCGAAGCGACAACCGCAAAGATAAATGAACTTCAGATAAAATATGAAACCGCTAAAAAAGATCAAGAAATTCAGCAGAAAAACGATGCCTTAAGAAGAAAAAATTTAGCACTTCTTTTGTCAGTTAGTGGTGGAATTTTCTTTGTTGCAATATCAATTTTTATTTTTATTCTCTACCGTAAAAAAAATGAGGCTTATAAAGAAATTGTTAAGAAAAATCTTGAAATCATTGATGCTGAAAAACAACTACTGAAGAAAAAACATAATGAGTTTAAACAAGAAAAATACGGCACTTCGTCATTAAGTGATGAGAAAAAGAACAATCTGCATTTGAGGCTTATCGAGGCAATAAGCGAGGAAAAAATATACTTGAATCCGGATATAACTCTTGGAAAATTAGCTCAAAAATTTGGAGTAAACTCAAAATATTTATCTCAGGTAATTCACGAATTTTATAATTCCGGTTTTTCCGATTTTATTAATCAACTTCGTATTAAAGAAGCTGCTCGCCTTTTAAGCGATAAATCATACAGTCATATCTCAATGGAAGGGATTTCGGAAATGGTAGGATTTAATACAAAATCTTCTTTTAATATATATTTTAAAAAATTCATCGGAGTTACTCCTTCTTTTTTTGCAAGTACTTCTAAAAATATTTCATAATAAAAACAAAAGACCACGTTCTATTAGATATGTTGACGCGATACATAATCCGCCCCGGCGGAGTAAAAGTTAAAATCTGATTTTACCAATATTGCCATTCTTAAAGTCGCTGCAATAATATCGCTATTAAGGACCGATGAAATGAAGAACCTCCGAACTTGTCCCGACGTCCTTTTGTTGGGATTTATCCCGCCGACATTCGTTAGTAAAATCCTTTCGGAGATGATTCTT
>JALWEC010000184.1 GCA_027036655.1 Melioribacteraceae bacterium | reverse complement strand
ATGTTCGGGAAATATCGGAAAAATCGGAATTTGTCCGATTTGCCCCTTCGTCGGTTGACAAAGTTTCGGCGAAAGAACTTTACGACAAAACAGTTAAATTAATCGTTGACCTCGACGGCAGTTTATCAAAGGTGAAAAAATGAAATTAATAAAAATAAAATTATTGACAATCATACTTTTCGCCGCAAGTTTTACAACTGTTTCGGCTCAAAATATTTTAGTGGATAGTTTGGTTGTTAAAGCGAACAAAGCTTACATCTCTAAAAATTATGACCAAGCAATTACCGATTATGAAAAAATATTAAACGAAGGATTTGAAAGTCCCGAGCTTTATTATAACCTCGGGAACTCGTACTACAAAAAGGGAGTCTTAGGCAGAGCGATACTAAACTATGAAAAAGGTTTAAAGCTTGCTCCGGATAACGAAGATTTGCGTTACAACCTGAAAATAGCCAACGCGCATATTGTCGATAAAATTGAAACATTGCCTGAGTTCTTTATCGTCAGGTGGTGGAGAAGTTTCATATCCTTATTCTCAATTCAAACGCTTGCCGTGGCGCTTGTAGCCGTTTTTGTAATGCTACTGATTGCGCTTTGGCTTTTCATCTTCGGTAGAACGCCCGGCGCAAAAAAAGGGGGACTTTTCGGCGGCGGTTTTCTTCTTGCGGTTTTCATTCTGTTTATCTTTGTTTATATAGGGAAAGCTCACGAAATCGAAAGTTCAAACTATGCGATTATTCTTACGAAAGAAGTTACCGCGCGAACCTCTCCCGACGAAACGGCAAAAGCGGTTTTTATTCTTCACGAGGGAACTAAGGTCCAAGTGGAGGATAAAGTAGGCGACTGGGAACAAGTTAAACTTTCCGACGGCAAAAAGGGCTGGATTAAGGAAGGCACATTCGGCGTTATAAAGTAATCCCATTTTCGTTATATTTGTGATGTAAATATTTGTTGCTTCACAAATAAAAAAGTGAGGATTATTATGAAAGATGCAAAAGATGTAATTGTCGGGCTTCTCGATATTGCCGGCATACAAATTAACGGTTCTCGCCCTTATGATATTCAAGTCCACGATGAAAGATTATATAAAAGAGTTCTCCACGAAACCGCGCTCGGATTGGGCGAATCCTATATGGATGGCTGGTGGGATTGCGAGCAGCTTGACGAAATGATTAATCGTTTAATGCTTGCGGATCTGGAATCCAAAGTAACCGGAGACTGGAAAATTGCTCTCCATCTACTCCAATCGAAAATATTAAATTTACAGACAAAAACAAGATCTTGGCAAGTAGGACGCCAGCATTATGACGTTGGCAACGAGTTGTACGAAAGAATGCTGGACAAGCGAATGAATTACACAAGCGCTTATTACCGTAACGCCGATAATCTTGACGATGCACAGGAAGCCAAGCTCGATTTAATATGCAGAAAACTTAACCTTGAGCCGGGAATGACAGTCCTTGAACTCGGATGCGGTTTCGGTTCGTTTGCGGGGTATGCCTCCGAGAAGTACGGCGTTGAAGTTACCGGATACACCGTTTCCAAAAGACAATATGAATACGCCAAAGAGCGCTATAAAGATTTACCCGTTAAGTTTTTTCTCGACGATTATCGCTCCGCAACCGGTAAGTACGACAGAGTTATTTCAATCGGTATGATGGAGCATGTCGGTTATAAAAATTATCGCAATTATATGAAGTTTGCTCTTGAACATCTGAACGAAGACGGTTATGCTTTTATTCATACGATAGGACGAAACGACAGCGCAACAACGGCGAACGCTTGGATTACAAAATATATTTTCCCAAACGGAGTTCTTCCTTCAATAGCTCAGTTGGGAGAAGCGATGGAAAATATTTTTGTAATGGAGGATTGGCACAATTTCGGCGAGGATTATGATAAGACGCTCCTTGCCTGGCATCAAAAATTTAACGATGCTTGGACCGACTTAAAAGAAAAATACGGCGAACGTTTTCGCAGAATGTGGAATTACTATCTGTTAAGCAGCGCCGGCGGATTTCGTTCGAGACAGACACAGCTTTGGCATATTGTTTTAACGCCCGTTGGTCGAACTCAGCCTGATTGCAGAAAAATATGATAAAAAATTACGATGTAATAATTGTCGGCGGCGGACCTGCGGGAAGCAGCGCCGCAAGGAAATTAGTCCGGGGAGGAAAGAAAGTTCTGATATTGGATAAATATTCCTTCCCGAGATTAAAACTTTGCGCCGGCTGGATTACTCCCGAAACCGTAAGAGATTTGGAACTTGATTTTACGAGCTATCCGGGCGGCATCAAAAAATACAATAAGCTTCATTTCTATATTAAGGGAATTCACATCCCGCTTCCCACAACGCAATATTCGATTCGACGGTATGAACTGGACGATTACCTTCTGCGAAATTCGGGGGCTGATTTCGAACTTCATAAAGTTAAAGAAATCGTAAATCACAAAGGAAAATTTGTAATAGACGATTTGTATGAAAGCGAATATCTGATTGGCGCGGGCGGAACTAACTGTCCCGTATATCATACTTTTTTTAAGGAGATAAATCCGCGCGCTTATGACGACGAAATTACAACAATCGAAGAAGAGTTCCCCTACGATTGGAAAGATCCGGAATGCAGACTTTGGTTTATGGAAAACAAGCTTACCGGTTATTCGTGGTACGTTCCGAAAGAGAACGGATTTTTAAATGTCGGCATCGGCGGAACGCTAAACGGAATGAAAAAGAATGGAATGACAATCCGCGATCATTGGAAATTATTCACAGAGAAGCTAAATAAGAAAGGTTTGGTAACCGACTATGATTTTCATGCGAGGGGGTACAGTTATTTTTTACGAAAGCGCGTAAATACTGTCAGAGCGGGGAACGCTTTGATCGTCGGCGATGCGGTGGGACTTGCAACGCTTGACATGGGCGAGGGGATTGGACCATCGGTAAAAAGCGGCTTACTCGCGGCGGAATCGATTTTGAACGGGACCCCTTATTCTGTGGATTCAATTCCCAAGTACAGCATTCCCGGAATAATTTTTCCGTTTCTCAGAAAAAAATGATTATTGATTTTGTTTTAATAAAATAATCAATATTTTTATTTTACTTAAAATATTCAAAGAGTTCTCCAACAATAATTTTTTGTTTCTATTTATCAGAAGTATTCGGAGTTTAAATGAATCTTCAAAAACTTTCCAAAGATGAACTAATATCTTTAGTTTACGAACTCCAATCATCGGATTCGGGCTTAAATAATGACCCTAAATTTGCTGAGTCTATTTTAGAGCTGGTTCACGAAGCTATTGCTATTGTTGACGAAAAAAGCACTGTTTGGGTTAGTCGCAGAACCGAAGAATTAACCGGATGGAAAAAAGAAGAGCTTATCGGCGAAAATTTTTTGAGTTTTGTTTATGAAGAAGATAGAAATCCGGTAATTGAAAATCATAAGATAATTTTCTCCGGAGCGGAGAATTATAAGCGAAGTTATAAATTCAGAATTTATAATAAAAAGAGAGAGATTCTTTGGGTGGAGAACAGACCGACTCCGTATATATGGCAAGGTAAAAAAGTTTCCATATCTTTTATGTTAGATATTACGGAACGGGAGAAAACTTTAAAGGAACTTAAAGAAAGCAAGTCCCGATATGAAACTGTTGTACAAAATTCTCTCGAAGCAATTATTGTTATGAGAGATTTCAAGCTGATATTTACGAACAGAACTACCGAAATAATGTACGACGAAAAATATGAACATCTTTTGGGAAGCGATATCAAGAAATTTATTCATCCGGAAGATTTGTCCGTAGTCGTCGAAACATACAAGAAAAGATTAAAAGGGGAATATGTTGAAAACAGATATGTAGTGCGAATGTTGACTTCCAAAGGTAAAATGTTTTACGGTGAAATTTCTGCCGTAATATTAAATTGGGAAGGCGAACCGGTAACGATGTGTTTTATTACGGATGTTACCGACAGGGTTTTGGCAAATAAAAAAATTGAAATTCTGAATCGGCAATACCAAACTATTATCAGTAAATCGTTAGAGGGAATTTTTATTCATTTCGATTCTCAAATTGTTTTTGTAAATCAATCTTTTGCGGACATCCTAAAAAAAACTACCGATGAACTTCTCGGTAAAAGAATAAATGAAGTTGTGGTTAAGGAAGACGCCAATCTTATCGAATATAATTCCTTGAAATTAACGGAAGGGGAACCCGGAATAAACAGTTATCAG
>JALWEC010000183.1 GCA_027036655.1 Melioribacteraceae bacterium | reverse complement strand
TAAATACTCGAGTATGGCTTCGCAACTATGACACAGAGGGAAAACGCGCAACATTGAAAGATGTTCCTAACGAATATTGGGATAAACTCGCCGAACTCGGGATCGAAAATATTTGGCTTATGGGAGTATGGGAAACGCCGGTTTCAACAATTAAGAACTATTGCCTTGAACCTTTTTTGATTGACGAATATAGAGCGGCGTTGAAAGATTTCAGAGCGGACGACGTCCTCGGCTCCCCATACTCAATAGAGGATTATAAAGTCAGCGATTATATCGGCGGAGAAAAAGAACTTCTGCAAGTTAAAGAATATTTAAACTCAATCGGTATCAATTTAATTCTCGATTTTATTTCAAACCATTTCAGCGCGGATAGCAGTCTGCTTAAAGAACATCCGGAAATTTTCCTTACTACAAACAGAGATAATTTCCTTGACGATCCGTACACTTTTTTCTCTGTCGGGAAATCCGAAGACGTTTATTTCGCCCACGGAAGAGACCCGTTTTTTCCGGCGTGGAGAGACACTGCGCAGGTAAACTATTTTTCCGAAGAAGCGCGCGCGTTTATGATAGAGCGATTAAAAAATATAGCAAAGATTTGCGACGGCGTCCGTGTGGATATGGCGATGCTTTCTCTTAATAACGTTTTCAAAAATACTTGGGGAAAAGTGCTCACCGACGTGGATTATCCGGCGCCCGAGGATGAGTTTTGGGAAGCGGCAATCGCAAATGTCAGAAAATCAAAGAAGGATTTCCTTTTCATAGCCGAAGCATATTGGGATTTGGAATGGCAGCTTCAAAATTTAGGTTTTGACTACACATACGATAAACGCTTAATGGACAGACTGAAAGGGACGTTCGTTCCCGCAATTATTGAACATCTTGAGGCGACGGAAGATTTTCAACTGAAGTCGGTAAGATTTATTGAAAATCACGATGAGCCGCGAGCCGCGCATTACCTCGGCATCGACAAATCAAAAGCCGCCGCCGTATTAATCAGCACGCTCATGGGAATGCGGTTCTATTTTGAGGGACAATTCACCGGCGAAAAAGTCCGCCTTCCCGTTCAACTGGGACGAAAGCCGAAAGAAAAACCGAACAAAAATCTCGAATTGTTTTACGAAAAACTTTTACGAATTGCCAAGCATGAAATTTTTAAGTACGGGAATTGGGAACTGCTGCGCCCCGTAAGCTCGTGGGAAAACGATGAATCTTTTATGAATATAATCGCTTATTTGTGGAGTTACGACAATCAATACCGGCTTATTGTGATTAACTATTCCGACGCTCCCGCCGCCGCCAGAATTTCGTTTAATCCTCCCGAAGGGATGCGGGAATTAACTTTAACGGATTTACTTAACAATAAAAAGTATGTCAGGAATACTATTGAAATCAGAGGCGAAGGACTTTACGTTCAACTCGGGACTTACAGAGCGCATGTTTTTGCGTTTTAGGAAGCCTTACAAAACCTTTCAAAGCAAGCCGTAAAGGAATTCAGAGTTTATTTTTTCTAAATCCCGTAGGGATTATTCCGCCACGGCGGATTGATAAAATTTCGTTTACATTATGTTATTCGACCCCCGCGGGGTCGCATATAATTATTACATCTTTCAACTATAGATATATGAATCCTTCGGATTCAATTCTTCAAAGTTAAATTTTTAGTAAATGAATTTTTTCGTTTGAAATGATATATTTTGTAAAAAGAAATCCCGAAAAATATTTTTCTAAGTACTTCTAAATTCGTATTTCTTTTATGCTTTTTTTACAGTGAATCGCTGCAGTAGTTTAACCGTATTTTAAATATTTAGCAACTGTAAGTTTGTTAGTGAGATTACTTTGTCGCTTCACTCCTCGTAATGACGAGACAGTGCCGAAGCGCCATCCCGAATATTTAACCCCGCGAATGGAAATCGTTATGTGTAAACGTTACTTAAGCAGCACAGCTTTCTTTGAAGCCGTATATTCCCCGACTTTAAGTTTATAAATATAAATTCCGCTTGAAAGTTTTCCGGCGTCAAATATAATTGAATGATAACCGGCGGGCAATTCCGCGTTAAGTAATTCCGCAACCTTTTGACCAAGCAAATTATATACGGATAAAACTACCTTTCCGGCTTTGGGAATTCCAAATTTTATTTTTGTCGCGGGATTAAAGGGATTGGGATAATTTTGGAATAACTCGAATTTCTCCGGCGTTCCGTTTTCCGCATCGACGGAAGTTTCTCCGTGCATAAATTTCAGAACATTTGAAAGGAGGTCTTTTCTTGCGCTCTCGGGGAAAATTGTCTCAAAAGGGAAACCGAAGTAAACTACTCTGTTGCCCAAACTATTTTCATGAGCTATTGCCGCAAAGCCGCTGCCGGAAGGCGTTCCGTCGTATCGCGCCAAGATAATTCCGTTATTTTCGTATGGCGCAATCGCATCGGGATAACCGACGTCGAACGTTCCGTGCGTTCCGTCGTCGATTGAATACCCGAAGTATATAGGCGAACCGCTTGCTTTAACAATATCGTAGTAGGTAAAAGACTCTCCGGCGGGAGAGTCGGAAACATATTCAGCTCCGAGCGTGTTGTGATAAAAATCCAAATCGTGCGTTGTGGAATAACCTTCGTCGCCAATGTCGTAACCGATTTCCGAACCGGAGATAAACAAATTCCGTCCGGAACCGGAGGCAAGAAAACTTTCGATCTTATTCTGCTCGAAAAAATTCACCGTTTTGGTCCCGCGGCTTTCATTCCCGAGAAAGTAAATGACGTCGTCGTAATCTTCAAGATTCACGCCGCCGAGAATTACCGATTCGTTATTCGTGGATGAAAAGCCGAAACCGAGTTCGTTCAACAATTTTGCATATCTGACTATTAAATTAAATTTGTTGTTATTTCTGTAATATCTGTCAAAGCCGTCAACAATCATTATTTTTTTAGTTAACACCGCCGGAACAGAAACCGCAAGCGTATGCGTGGGAAGCGATTTTCCGGAAGAATTAACCGCGCAAAGTTTGAAATAGTACGCCCTGTTCTGCTGAACCGGAAAAAAGTAAGGGGATGAATATAAAACAACTGAATCGGTAAACGCAGTTCCGTCATCGCCGATATAAAGCAGATAACTCTCGGCATCCGGCGAAGAAGAAAAAGAAATTTTCGCTTCCGAATCCGAAGATTGAGTTACGGAAAACTCGACCGGAGGCGTTGGTCTGATAGCCGCGCCGCTGCCGAATTTATTGTTGATTAAATCCCAAAGCTCGGTTCTGTTTCCGTCAAAACCCAGCGCCCAGATTCCTACTCCTTTCAAATTAAGACTTTCGGCAAAATCATATTTCAACGCAAGACTCGAGTCGTTATCGAACCACATTTGATTTGTCGTATCCGCCGCCCACGAAAACCAGGGCGTTTGGAAAACGTTCGACCATTTTTCGGTATTCCACGAATACCCCGCTTCAATAGTCCGATATGAAATTGCGCCTACAAATTCAAGAATATCGGAGCTTTCGTTTTCCGTATCGGTTCTCCAATGATTTCCGTAATAAGGAACGCCGAGAATAAGTTTTTCGGGCGAATTCTGCGTAACCGTACCGAACTGCTGCGGACTTGTAAGTGAATTGTAAATATTTATACTTCCTCCGGTAAGAGGCGCCGAAGGTCCTGCGACGCTGCTCCACGCTCCGTAAACATCATATCCCATTATGAAAAGATAATCGGCGGCATCCGCAAGCCCCGCAAAATCCCATCCGCCCCAATTCCACATTGGAACGTCATACGAAACTTCTTTTTCGGAAGGAAGAAAATTATTTAATTCCGCCGTAAATTGGTTAACCGGATTTCCTCTGTCGGATTCGTACAACTCTTCAAAGTCAAGATTAACTCCGTCAAGATTCGATTGGGAAATAACATTGCCGATATTATTGATTAAAGTTTCTTTAACCGCGCTGTCGGTTAATATTTTGTGCGAAACGGGGTCGTCGAATGAAATAACCGTCATCACTACTTTTACACCGGACTGATGCGCCAGACTGATAAAATCCGTCCAGGGCCAGCCGAGCGGAGGATTAAGCGTTCCGGTCGAATCGACTGTCCAGCCGAAAACGGCTACGTGCGTCAGCAGATTAAGCTTCAGATATTGCCGCGAATCGGAAAAATATTCCCAATCCGGAAGAAAACCGAAAACCGTAGAACTTAACTCCGATTTACGAGCTTCGGGATTCCTGTAACTTTTATAAGGATTAATTTCAATTCCTTTGTTA
>JALWEC010000182.1 GCA_027036655.1 Melioribacteraceae bacterium | reverse complement strand
AAATCGTTCGATTGAAAAGCCACATAAAACAGTTTCGGGATATTCTGAATAACGGAAAAGAAATCGGCAAAAAAATTAATTTTATAGTTCAGGAAATGAACAGGGAAGCAAATACAATAAACAGTAAATCAATCTCCACCGATATTTCCTACAAAGCCTTGGCGATAAAGGAAGAACTGGAGAAGATTCGAGAACAAATTCAAAATATTGAGTAAGAATGAAAAAGGGGAAGTTATTTGTTTTTTCGGCTCCGAGCGGTACCGGTAAAACAACAATCGTAAGATATTTGCTGAATATTTTGCCTGAGTTAAAATTTTCGGTTTCCGCCACAACGCGTAAAGCCCGCGCAAATGAAAAACACGGCGAAGATTATTTTTTTATTACCGAAGAGGAATTTAAAAAGAAAATCAAAAATAACGAGTTTATCGAATGGGGTAAATTTTACGATTATTATTACGGGACGCTCCGCGAGGTAGTTGAAAAAGATTTGAACGAAGGAAGAAATATTCTCCTTGAGCTTGACGTTAAAGGAGCTTTGGAGATTAAGAAACAATATCCCGACGCCGTAACAATTTTTATCGCTCCTCCGAGCATGGAGGAACTCCGGAACCGCCTTGCAAAACGAAACACGGAAACCGAGGAAGATTTCAGAAAAAGAATTCTGCGCGCCGAGATGGAATTGGGATTTAAAGAAAAGTTTGATTATTTAGTTGTAAATGACGAACTTGAAAGAGCAAAAAAAGAAGCGAAAGAAATTATATTAAAAGAAATAGAGAGGTGATAATGGGAATTCATCCTATTGATCAGGAAAAATTAACAAAGTACACAAACAATGTTTATGAGGCAACGGTTGTCGCCGCAAAGCGAGCCAGAATCATAAACGACGAAATTAAAATCGAATTCGAGCATGTCAAAAGTATTTCCGCCGAATTTGACGATGAATTTGAAGACAGAGGAAATCCGGAACTCTTGAAGTTTTCTCTTGAGATGGAGAAAAAGGATAAACCTCATGTTCGCGCCTTAAACGAACTGATAAACGGCGAAATAAAATTCAGATACAGAACCGAAGAGTTTTAATTGGACGCTCCGTTTCCGTAACGGAGCTTTTTCTTTAAGATGTCTGATGAAATAACCAAACTTGCAGTTAATTCCCTTGAAAATCAAAAGGAGATTTTCGGGGATTTGTTATATCAATCCGTAAAGGTAAACGTGAAAAAAAAAGAAATTGCCGAAGATATTCAGCGCACCGCCGCTGTAACTCATGAACCTGAGCCGGAAACGGTTGTCCCCGTCGGGGATTTTATGAATTCTGAAAGTTTGGATGAACTGTACAATCAAATTAAAGGATGCAGACTTTGCCCTTTGGGCGACACGAGGACGAAGTTTGTTTTCGGCGCGGGCAATCCCAACGCGGATATTATGCTGATAGGCGAAGCGCCGGGCGCCGAAGAAGATAAAGCGGGCATCCCTTTTGTCGGGCGAGCCGGAAAATTGCTTAACGATATTTTAAAGGCAATAAATCTTGAAAGAGACGAAATTTACATAGCCAATATTTTGAAATGCCGTCCTCCAAAAAACAGAGACCCGAAGCCGGAAGAGCGCGCCGCGTGTATGCCTTATTTACTTAAGCAGATCGATTTGATAAAACCGAAAATGATTTTATGCCTTGGGCGCATAGCCGCCAATACGCTTCTCGGGACAAACGATTCCCTGACCAAATTGCGGGAGCGCGTTCATGAATTTCACGGAGTAACGATGATGGCGACATTCCATCCCGCCGCGCTTTTACGCAACCCTAATTGGAAACGCCCCGTTTGGGAAGACGTTCAGAAATTCCGGAAAATGTACGACGAAAAAGTAAGAGCCGGGAGCGGGGATGCCTAAAAGAGATTACAATCAAATATTGAAAGAGCGGAGAGAAAAAGAGACTCTCGAAAAACTCCGCAAACGGGAAATGCCTAACGCTATTGACGCGGAGAAGGAAGTCCTCGGAGCGATGCTTTTGGAACCGGACGCGATTTCCAAAGCGTTTGAGGTTTTAAAACCGGAAAACTTTTACGACGAACGACATCAGAAAATTTTTGAAGGGATGGTTCATCTCTTTGAAGATAACCAGCCGGTAAATGTTGTAACGCTTTTCCAAGAACTTGATAAAATGGAAGTGATTGACGAAATCGGCGGTCCGATTTATCTTAACGAACTTACGCAGGATATCACTTCGGCTATTAACGTCGCCTACAATGCAAGAATCGTGTTGGAAAAATGGATTCTTCGCAAAATAATAAAAAGCTCAATCGAAATGGCTGAGAAGGCGTTTATCTCAAACAAAGATGTTTTTGATATTCTCGACGAGACGGAAAAAACAATCTTCGCTATTGCCGAAGAAGGATTAAAGGAATCGTACGTAGGAATGGATAAAGCTGTGCCCGAAACCCTTGATTATATTGAGGCGATTCACCATAAGGATTTATCCTCCTTTGCGGTCCCGACAGGTTTCTACGAACTCGACAACATGCTCGGCGGATTTCAAAAATCGGATTTGATTATTATAGCGGCTCGTCCTTCGATGGGTAAAACGGCTCTCGCTCTTTCAATCGCAAGAAACGCCGCTGTTGAAAAAAACAAACCGGTCGCCGTTTTTAGCCTCGAAATGTCAACTATTCAGCTTGTTACAAGATTAATTTCCGCCGAATCGAGAATTAACGCGCACAGCATTCGTACGGGGAAATTCAGAGCCGAAGAAGGACAGAAAATCAGCAAGACGGTTCACAAATTGCAGAAAGCTCCTATCTACATTGACGATACGCCCGGACAAAACGTAATGGCGATAAGAGCCAAAGCGCGAAGGATGAAAGTTGAGCACGGAATTGAAATGATTGTAATTGACTATTTGCAGCTTATGACTTCTTCGTCAAAGATGGAAAGCCGAGAGCGGGAAATTTCCTCTATCTCGATGTCGCTGAAAGCCCTTGCAAAAGAACTGAATATTCCGGTAGTCGCTCTGGCTCAGTTAAACCGCTCGGTTGAGCAGCGCCATGATAAACGTCCGATGCTTTCCGACTTGCGCGAATCCGGCTCCATTGAACAGGATGCCGACGTTGTGCTCTTCCTTTACCGTCCCGAAGTTTACGGAATTACGCAGACGCAGGACGGCGATTCGACCGAAGGTTACGCCGAAATCGTTATCGGCAAACAGCGTAACGGACCTGTAGGCGTTGTTCCGATTCAGTTTATGAAGGAATACGCCCGATTTGAAAATCGCTCGCTGGAGTACAAAGACGTTCCGCCCCAGATTGAGGAAGGCAATGACGCCGGTAAGAATATCCCTTTCTAAACTCGTACTTTTTTTACTCCTCTTTTCCGCAACAACTTTTTCGCAAAACGCGTACGAAAAAAGCGACAGTCTCGTTTGTTTGAGTAAATTCCGTTTTGCCCGCGTCGATTCCATTTCCCGATTACCGATTAACGAAATTTTTCTGAAAGTTGCAAAATCGTTTATCGGAACGCCTTACGCCTCACACACAATCGAAACGCCCGATACGGAAATCGTAAAGGTTCATTTGTCCGGATTGGATTGCTATACATTTATTGAATCTTCCCTTGCCATCGCCCGATTAATAAAAGAAAATAATTATAGCTTTGAGAAATACATTAATGAAATCGAGCTTCTCCGCTATCGCGGCGGTAAATTATCGGGATGGACATCTCGGCTGCATTATTTTTCCGATTGGATATACGATCTTTCGCGGAGAAAAATAATAGAAGATGTTACCGAAAAAATCGGCGGCGTTCCTTACACAAAAAAAATTAATTTTATGAGTTCCCATGCCGCGGCGTATCCTGAGCTGAAAAAACATCCCTCTTATGTTGATTCAATTGAAAATATTGAATCTGAAATAAGCGAAAGGCATTATTTTTTTATTCCGCAGGACTCAATTAAGAAATGCGAGAATAAAATTATCTCCGGAGATATTCTCGGAATAACTACCGATATTCTCGGGCTGGATATTTCCCATACGGCGATTGCTATCAGAATGGAGGACGGAAGAATACATATTTTGCACGCCCCTAACGTAGGGCAAAAAGTTCAGATTTCTTCTTTGCCTCTTTCCGAATATATTAAATCGCATAAACATCAAACGGGTATTATGGTCGCGAGGATTTTACCTACGAGTGGAAAATAAAAAAGGCCGTTCAAAAGAACAGCCCGTTAATCTTTATTTTACAAGAGGAAGTTCAAAGTCGGG
>JALWEC010000181.1 GCA_027036655.1 Melioribacteraceae bacterium | reverse complement strand
TTACCGCGTACAGAACCGACAGAACAAAACTTCCCGAAATTCAGATGATGGCTACTGTTGTTTTCCCTTATGAGTTTACTCCCGAAAACAATTACAAGCATGAATGGAAAAACAAAGTTATTGCTCCTGGCGAACTTACAAGATATTTCATCAACGTCCCCGCCGGCGCAACCTCAATGACTACGCGCCTTAGCGGAGTTGACGGAAAATATGCCCTCGTTTGGTACTTACTCACCGACCATGACGGAATCCAGTTCGGACGCGATTTTTATAAATCCGCAGTGGACGGCGAAGCCTCGGAAACAACCTACAAAGAATTAAAACCCGGCGTTTACGAACTTGACGTTCTCGGTTATTACGGCGCCGAAGGCGTTTCGACTTATAATTTAAGCGTAAGTTTTGAAAGTGCGGAAACGTTAAACAAAATACCTTTGAGCGAGAACCACAATAAAATCAATGTGATTAACAGATTTAATTTCCCCGAAAGTTATTCCGCAAGCGGAAAAATTCTGGGATTCAAAAAAACTTACGTTTTTGATATTAAAGCGGGAGATACATATTCAATACCTGTAACGCTTTACAAAGGCGAAAGCGGAAAGAAATTTAAAGTCAGTTTATCGAAAGAAGATTTCAACAAAGTTACTGATTTTGCATTGATGATATATGACAAAAATGGCAAAGCGGTTGCGCTCGGCGGATTATCTTACGCTAACGACGTAATCGAACTCCCCAACAGAAGCAAGGAAGACAGCGCAAAATATACGTTTACTTTAATTCCCGCCTTTGCGGAAAAAGCAGGGAAGATGACCGTCCACGTTACGGAACTTACGGAATTGAAGAAAACTTCAGGTATATTCGTAACTTTCAACGGCACAAATCGTTTTGCTTTGTTTCCCTCGCAGGTTAAAACTCTTTATTGTAATTTTAAAAAACCGGATTACAACTTCCCTGAAGGAACAACTCCTTACGGAAAAATCTATTTGAAATCCGGCGATAAAACAAAACATATTATTCCGGTAACCTTTCAATTTTAGGAGATTGTATGAGCGAAAATAATGAAAAAATAATCGGGTTGCCCGATTCCGCATACAGAGAATTAAAAGAAGGAGAACGATACGAACCGATTCTTTCTCCGGTTAAAGAATATCCCGAAGTAACATTTTACTCGGTTGCTTGGGGACTGATTATGGCTGTCCTTTTTTCAGCCGCGGCAGCGTATCTCGGATTAAAAATAGGGCAGGTTTTTGAAGCCGCAATTCCGATTGCGATTCTTGCCGTCGGGTTATCAACCGGGCTTAAAAGGAGCAACGCGCTCGGCGAGAATGTGATTATCCAATCTATCGGAGCTTCTTCGGGAGCGATTGTCGCCGGCGCAATCTTTACTTTGCCTGCGCTCTATATCCTTAATCTTAACGTCAGTTTTTTCGAGATTTTCGCGGCGTCCGCTCTCGGCGGATTTATCGGAATACTTTTTCTCATTCCTTTTCGTAAATACTTTGTCTCCGACATGCACGGAAAATTTCCTTTCCCCGAAGCTACCGCTACAACGGAGGTTTTAGTAGCCGGAGAAAAAGAAGGCGGACAAGCAAAAGTACTTGTTGTTAGCGCTATTATCGGCGGACTTTATGATTTTATTGTGGCTTCTTTCGGCTGGTGGAGCGAAGTTTTTTCAACCCGCGTTCTCGGAGGCGTCGGAGAAAAATTAGCCGATAAATTTAAGCTGGTGTTCAACATCAATATCGGCGCTGCGGTAATGGGACTCGGTTACATCGTCGGACTGAAGTACGCCGCGATTATTGCTGCCGGTTCATTCGTTGCTTGGTATGTAATAATGCCTGTGTTTGCTTACTTGGGTGATTTCGTTACATCTCCCGTAGGAGCGAATGTTCACATGCTTATTAAAGATATGTCCCCCGAGCAGATTTTCTCTCACTACATTCGCCACATCGGTATTGGCGGAATAGCAATGGCGGGTTTAATCGGTATAATCAAATCTTGGCCGATTATTAAAAAAGCGTTCTCGCTCGGCGCCACCGAACTATTCGGAAAGAAAACCGGACTCGAAAAAGCCACGGTTCGCACTCAGCGCGATTTATCAATGAAAATTGTTACGGGCGGAATTTTTCTCGTTGCTGTTTTGATTTTTGTTTTCTTCCTATTTGGTGTTGTTCATAACTTGTTTCACGCAATTGTCGGCCTGCTTATCGTACTTATTATTGCGTTCCTCTTCACAACAGTTGCGGCGAATGCAATCGCTATTGTGGGAACAAACCCCGTATCGGGAATGACCTTGATGACGCTAATTCTTTCGTCGGTTATTCTTGTGGCGGTCGGGCTTACCGGTCCCGCAGGAATGATTGCCGCGCTGATTATCGGCGGCGTTGTCTGTACCGCTCTTTCCGTTTCCGGCGCGTTTATTACCGACCTGAAAATAGGTTATTGGATCGGCTCTACTCCCGAGAAACAGGAAAAATGGAAATTTCTCGGTATGCTTGTTTCCGCGGCGACGGTAGGTTGGGTTATTCTTTTGCTTAACAACACATTCGGATTTGTCGGCAACGAGCTTCCCGCTCCGCAGGCAAACGCAATGGCTGCGGTAATCAAACCTTTGATGAGCGATCAGCCTGCTCCTTGGATGATGTATATCGGCGGAGCTTTTATGGCTTTGATACTCACTTCGATTAACGTTCCCGCATTGGCGTTTGCGCTTGGAATGTATTTGCCTCTCGAACTTAACACTCCGATTTTGGTCGGCGGAATTATTGCCTGGTTCGTAAGCACGCGAAGTAAAAACGAGGACTTGAATAAAGCCCGCAAGGAAAGAGGAATTCTTATCGCTTCCGGATTTATTGCCGGCGGCGCTTTGCTCGGCGTAGTAAGCGTAATCTTAAAATCTGCCGGACTCAATATGAGAGCGGCTGAATGGGCGGAATCCGCAGGCGCGGAGTATCTCGGCTTGTTAATGTTCTTCGTAATCATCGGCTACATGATTTGGGATTCGATGAGAGCTAAAGAAGAAGATTAAAATCTTTGATTTTTCTTGAAGGCGCAAAAGACTACTTGCGCCTTCATTTTTATTTCAGCAAAAATTTTCCGGAATAAATTTGTTAAAGATTAACGAAATATTTTATTCGATTCAAGGTGAAAGCTCTGCCGCCGGATTGCCGACGACCTTTGTTCGCCTCACCGGATGCAACCTGCGATGCACATACTGCGACACCGAATACGCTTTTTACAAAGGAGAAGATTTTACCGTCGAAGAAGCTATTCAAAAAGTGAAAGAACGCGGATGCAAATTAGTTGAGGTAACGGGCGGCGAACCTTTAATGCAAAAAGATGTTTTCCCTTTTATGACGCAATTGTGCGACAAGGGATTTGACGTTATGCTTGAAACAAGCGGGAGTCTCCCGATAGAGAAAGTCGATAAAAGAATTAAAATTATAATGGACTTAAAAACTCCTTCAAGCGGAATGATGAATAAAAATCTTTATGAAAATATTGAATATTTAAAACCGAATGACGAAGTTAAATTCGTTATCGGCACGCAAGAAGATTATAATTGGTCTAAGGAACAGATAGAGAAATTCGGACTTACGGAAAAAGCGAATGTGCTGTTTTCTCCGGTGTTTAATTCTATCGAACCGAAAGAGATTGTTGAATGGATATTAAACGATAAACTAAATGTTCGTTTCCAACTTCAGATACACAAATATATTTGGGAACCGGAAACAAGAGGCGTATGATGAAAATTGCAAAAGAATTCAGATGGGAAATGGGGCACAGATTGTTGTGCCATGCGGGGAAATGCTACAATCTTCACGGACATTCATACAGAATGCAGGTGGAAGTTACTTCGGACGATTTGATAAACGGAATGATTATGGATTATTACGACTTGAAAAAAACCGTTGAACCGCTCGTGGATGAACTTGATCATTCGTTTATGATAAACAGCAAAGATGAAAAACTTCTTGATTCCGTTGAAAAATTAAAGACAAAAAAAGTTGTCGTTGATTTTGAAACAACTGCTGAAAATATTTGCAATTATGTTTTAAGTAAAATTAAGGAATCCGGCTTGCCCGAGCATATTAAGGAAGTTAAAGTTAAAATTTTTGAAACTTCCACATCTTACGCAGAGGAAAGTCTGGTAATTAAATAGAAGAAATTAAATATCTATGAGCTTACTTAAAAAACTAATAAAAACCGTTAAAACGGTTTAAGCCTTTACAAGTTTCATTAACCCACGACTTAAGTCGTGGGTTAATAATAACTTAA
>JALWEC010000180.1 GCA_027036655.1 Melioribacteraceae bacterium | reverse complement strand
AAGGATTCCGTTAAACTTGTAATTAAAAGACGAAACAGAAAAAACATTTTTCGCAAACTCTTTTCCTTAAAGATTAATCCGGCAAATTATTTCATCAAGAATGAAGCTGTGGATACATCCATGGTTTTTAAGATTCATTATTCCGGAGATTACAGCAAAAAGTTGGATGTTTTATTTATTCCGGAAGGTTATACGGAAAACGATTCGACAAAGTATCATAATGATTGTAAAAGGTTTGCGGATTTTCTTCTCGGGTATTCTCCTTTTTCCGAGATGAAAAACAGAATTAACATTTGGGGAATTAACCGGTACTCGCAAGATAGCGGCGCAGATATTCCCGGAAAAGGAATTTACAGAAAGACGCTTTTAAACGCTTCCTACTACACATTTGACAGCGAAAGATATTTGATGGTTGAGGATTATTTCAAACTTGCCGATGTTGCGGCTTCCGCCCCTTACGACCAAATTTACATTCTGGTTAACAGCGACAAATACGGCGGCGGCGCAATTTATAATTATTATTCGGCGGTTGCCGCCCAAAACAAAAAGGCGGAGCTTGTTTTTGTTCATGAGTTCGGACACGGACTTGCGGGATTAGCCGATGAATATTACACTTCCGACGTTTCTTATGAAAACTACTACGATTTGAACGTTGAACCGTGGGAGAAGAATATTACTACGCTTGTGCATTTTGAAAAAAAATGGAAGAGCTTAATTTCTTCTTCGACGCCGATTCCTACTCCAGACGATTCGATTTACTACGACAAGCTGGGCGCGTTCGAAGGAGGCGGATATGTCGCGAAAGGAGTTTACCGTCCCACCTACAACAGCATTATGAAATCGTTATCGGCTAAAGGATTTAATTTGCCGAGCAAAAACGCTATCATTAACGTTATTAAATTTTATTCGGAGTAAAAGTGCAGAAAAGAATTTATAAAACTTTACAGCGCATTGCATCGTTTAACTATAAAAACGATACGGAGCTATTTAAAAAAGTAATAGGCGAACTTGTAAAAGATGAAAAAGTTAAAGTTTACGGCGGGCGCGTCTGGAAACTATGCAAGGAAAACAAATCGTATAAAATTCTTTTTCAAACCGGAAAAGTAAGAAGGATAAAAAAAGATTTTGAACTTTCTCTTACGGAAAATTACGAACTCTTTTCCCGCATTGAAGAAGAAAGAACAATTACCTCCACCGAGATAAACAAGGAACTTCTTAGCAAAGGAATTTTCAAATACTCCGCTTCCGGTTTCGGAAGAAAGATTAAAATTGACGATAAAATCTATTATGAATATCTCCTTGCGCTAAGCACAGACGACGTGAATAACGAATTCCTTTACATATTGAATATCGTTTCAACTTTACTGACTCAAAAAATTAAGGAAAAAGAACTGTCTGAAAAAACCGACGATTTGCTGCACGATTTGGACAAAGCCCAGAAGTTGCAGCAGAGTCTTCTTCCCGAGCATGAATATTATTTTCACGATTACTGCATTTACGGAATAACGATTCCCGCTAAAACGCTCGGCGGTGATTTTTTCGATTATCTTAAAATCGGAGAAGGGGAAAACCGTTTGGGAATTGCCGTTGGCGATGCCGCCTCAAAAGGACTGGATGCCGCCGCCGAAGCAATGTACATTTCAGGCGCGATAAGAATGGCTTCCTACTTTCAGATAAAAATTTCCGCGCTGATGAGTAGATTGAACAATCTTATTAATCAGATTTTTTCGGACGACAGATTCACAACTTTGTTTTACGGGGAAATTTCGGAGGACACAAAAGGACTTTTTCTTTACGCAAACGCGGGGCACAATCCTCCCTACTTACTGAAAAACAAGAAGAAGATTGTAGAGCTTTCTTCGACGGGACCTCTTTTGGGACCTGCGCCCCACTCCAAGTATGAAACAGATTCCGTTTATTTTGATCCCGGCGATATTCTTGTAATATATTCGGACGGAATTGTTGAAGCGGCAAACGATAAATTTCACTTTTTCGGCGAAGCAAGATTTAAGAAACTGATACGTAAGTTTGCAGATATGCCTCCGAAGATGATGGCGCTTTCCATATTGGAAGAGGTTGAAAAATTTACTACTTTAAAAGGTAAATATCAGGACGACGCTACACTTGTAATAATTAAAAGAAAAGAGAAGAATGAAACTAAGCGATAAAATTTTTAACGCGGGAGTCGTAGGAGCCGGCGGCGCCGGATTTCCCGCGCATGTTAAAGCTAATTCAAAAGTTGATTACGTAATAGCAAACGGCGCGGAATGCGAGCCGCTTCTTCACAAGGATTTTGAGTTGACAAGAAACTTTGCCGAGCGGGTTGTGCGCGGAATGGAATTAATGGTAAATGAAACCGGAGCGCAAATCGGCTATATAGGCATTAAGGATAAAAATTATCCGGCGATTGAGGAAGTTGAAAAATATCTCGAAGATAAAAATCTCGAGGTTGTTCATCTGCAGGATTACTATCCCGCGGGGGACGAATACGAGCTTGTTTATAACGCAACCGGCAGGTTAATTCCGCCGCATGGAATTCCGCTTGACGTAGGGTGCGTTGTTAACAACGTTGAAACGCTCTACAATATTTCGTTGGCGGATGAAGGCGTTCCCGTAACGGATAAATTTATCTGCGTTACCGGCGCAGTTAATAATCCTTCTACATTTTTTGTTCCCGTCGGAACGACTTTTGAGGATGCTATTAAATTTGCCGGCGGAACGACCGTAGATGATTTCGGGATATTTGTCGGCGGTTTAATGATGGGAACTTTAACCGACAATATTACGGAAGCGATAACCAAAACAACCGGCGCGTTGATAATTTTACCAAAGGAACATCATCTTGTAACGCGAATGGATCGTCCCGTAGCCGATATGAATCGTATCGGCAAATCGGCGTGCGACCAATGTTCGTACTGTACGGAGTTTTGCCCGCGTTATTTAATGGGCTACGAAGTGCAGCCTCACAAAGTGATGCGTTCGCTGGAATTCAGTAAAACAGGCTATGCGGTTTGGAATGAATTTGCGGATTTGTGCAGCTCGTGCGGACTTTGCACGCTTTATTCTTGTCCGGAGGAGTTGTATCCGAGAGAAGCCTGCGAGCAGGGAAAATCGTATCTGCATGCAAATGGAAAAAAGCATGAGCAAAAAAAGGAAGTAAAAATTCATCCGATTAAAGATGGACGGAAAGTTCCCGTCAAACAGCTGATGAAAAAACTGAATGTAACAAAGTACAATGTTCCTACGCCTTTTACGGAAGGTTTTCCCGAACCGTCCCAAGTGAAGATTCTGCTCAAGCAGCATGTCGGCGCGCCGGCAAAATCCGTTGTCTCGGTCGGAGATGTCGTGAGCAAAGGAGACTTAATCGGAAAGATAGAGGAAGGTAATCTCGGCGCTCCGGTTCATGCCTCAATCAGCGGAAAAGTAACACACGTATCGGAAGAATTTATTAGAATAACAAAAGTTTAGGTTTAATATGAAAATGAACTCATTGGGTTTGGTAGAGTTGTCGAGCGTCGCTTCGGGCATGCAGGCGGCTGATATAATGTTGAAAACTTCGGAGGTGGAATTAGTTCTGTCGAGAACAATCTGCTCAGGTAAATATATGGTGATGGTGGGCGGAGACGTGGCGGAAGTGCAGTCCGCGGTTGACGCCGCCGAAAACCAATTGGATTATTCAATTATCGATACATTTGTAATCCCGAATGTTCATCCCGATATCTTTCCCGCGCTTTCGGGGCATACGCAAGCGGGCGAACTCGAAGCGCTTGGGATAATCGAATCGTTTTCCGTTGCCTCTTTAATCGAAGGCGCGGACGCGGCTGTTAAAGCGGCTAATGTTAGATTGATTGAAATTCGTCTCGCAATGGCTCTCGGCGGGAAAGCGTTCTGCACGCTTACCGGAGAAGTCGCCGCCGTTACAAGCGCCGTGGAAAGCGGAGCCGATTCTATCTCGAGGAAAGGATTGCTTGTCAATAAAGTTGTAATTGCACAGCCGAGAAAAGAACTTTTAAACGAGATGATTTAATATGGCAATGTCAAAGAAAAAACGGGCGACATTTATTTTCATCCTTTTTATGACGCTCTTTCTCGTTGTCGAGCTTTTTAATATTATTTCCGAAACCAAATCAAGCGATTTGGATAAGTTCACATTTGTCGGCTCGGTCTATACTCTTCACTCTAAACATCCGCGCAAGCTTGCTCGGTTTTATCGGGAATATCTAAATTTTTATTCGCTTACGGATAACGATACCGGCGTTGTCGCAATCGGGAACGATGCGTTAAAAA
>JALWEC010000179.1 GCA_027036655.1 Melioribacteraceae bacterium | reverse complement strand
TCCAAAGCCGAAGCGGGCTCGTCCATAAGAATAATTTCCGGTTTGTTGGCAAGCGCCCGCGCGATGCAGAGCCGCTGCTGCTGTCCGCCGGATAAATCAAGAGCCGAGGTTTTCAATCTGTCTTTTACTTCCCGCCACAAATCGGCTTGTTTAAGAGAGGAGACGACAAGCTCCTCCAATTCCACTTTATCTGTAACGCCGTTTACTTTAGGGCCGAAAGCGACATTCTCCCAAATATCCATAGGGAAGGGATTTGACTTCTGAAACACCATCCCGACTTTTTTTCGCAAGTCTTCAAGGTTTACTTCGGGCGAATAAATATCTGCTCCGTCAATCTCTATTTTCCCTTCCAACTTTACTCCCGGTATTAAATCGTTCATCCGGTTAAAGCATCTCAGAAGCGTTGATTTTCCGCATCCCGAAGGACCGATAAAAGCGGTAACTTTTTTTTCGGGAATAGAAATATTTATGTTCTTAAGAGTTTTGACTTCGGGAGTATAATAAAAATTCAAATTTTTTGTTTCCAACACTATCCGTTCTTCCGAAGTTTCCGGAGTTTCATTTTTCTTAATCGCATTTCCAATATTTACATTCATAATTGATTTCTCATTTTACAAATCTTTTATTAATAGAGACTTTTGCATAACCTAAATTTATCATATTGAGTTCTCCACGTTTACTCCGACCGCTTTTCGTCGAGGACGAAGATGAAAGCCGTCCGAAATATCTCTAAATTCGGTATAATTACAGGTTATGAGATTCTTCATTCCGCTTCGCTCCATTCAGAATGACAAATAAATTATGTTATGCAAAGCTTTCTAATATAACATACAAAAGACTTCAATCAAAATGTTGAAGTTTTATATTTTTTCTTCAAATTGTTTCGCATATAGATTGCGAGCAGATTAAGCGCGACAACAATAACAATCAACAGAAGCGCGGTTGTGTAAACCATCGGCAAAGCCGCTTCAACGTTGGGCGATTGAAATCCGACATCGTAAATATGAAATCCCAAGTGCATAAATTTTCGTTCAAGATGAATGAAGGGAAAAGTTCCGTCTAACGGAAGCGAAGGCGCAAGTTTCACAACGCCTGTAATCATTAGCGGGGCTACTTCTCCGGCGCCGCGGCTGATTGCCAAAATCACTCCGGTTAATATTCCGGGCATTGCATTGGGTAAAACAATCCGCCTTATCATCTGCCATTTGGTCGAGCCGAGAGCGAGCGAACCTTCTTTATTTGCTTTGGGAACCGCGAGAATTCCTTCCTCCGTCGCTACTACCACAACCGGAAGCGTTAGGAGCGCAAGCGTTAGGGAAGCCCAAAGTATTCCGCCGGTCCCGAAAGTCGGTTCCGGTAAAGTCGAGCTGAAAAAGAGCCGGTCAATTGTCCCGCCGAGTATATAGACGAAAAATCCCAAGCCGAAGATTCCGAAGACGATTGAAGGAACGCCGGCAAGATTAGCAATTGCCAAACGAATCATCCTTACGATAAATCCTTGTTTGGCGTATTCGTTCAGATAAAGAGCGGCAAGCACTCCAAAAGGCACAACCGCGATAGACATTAAAATCACCATTAGCACCGTGCCGAATATTGCTGGAAAAACGCCCCCTTCCGTATTCGATTCGCGCGGATCTTCGGTCAGGAATTCCCAAACTTTAGTCAGATAAAAGCCGGTCTTTTCCATAACGCTCATTTGGTTCGGACGGAAAAACCGCACGAATTTGTAAAACGGTAAAGTTACGCTTTTACCATCCGCCGTTACAATCGTCATTTTTATTCCGGCGTTTTCCTCTTTCAATTTCAACAGCTCGCTTTGAAGAAGTTTTAATTTTGCGGAGATTGAATTTCTTATTTTTTCTTCTTCCTTCCGCAAATTATCGATTTCGATTTTTGACCTTGTTTTGTTTATTTCAGATAAGCTGATTTCGGTTTGAAGTTTACTGTGCGGCGTCAGCAATTTATTAATCGCGTTTTGTTTTGCCTCGATTTGATTTTTTAACGCAAGCGCTTTTTCCAAAGATTTCCGAGCTTCAGCGAAAAAGTTACTCTTGTTTATTGTTACACTTTCCGAAACGGGAGTAAACGATTTAATAAAGCCGTACATGTTTCCATACTCCCAGCGTTCAAATTCAACGCCGTTTTTCGGGGCTGATTTTTTGACAATATCATCGTTGTTTATCCAGACAAAATCGTGTCCGTAAATATCCCTATTCCCGATTTTAATATTTGTCTGATTAACGATTCTAACTTTTCCGTTTTTATCGGTAAGGTGGGCTTGTTCCGTATCCCAGACTTGCCCGAGAAACCTCTCTCCGTTTTTTAATTGGAACAGTTCAATGTCGGAAGGCCAGAAAAAGCCCAATCCTTTTACCATGATTATCCCGACAATCAGAACGACCATAAAAATTGAGAAGAGCAATCCCCCGGCGGTTATCAGAATAAAGGAGTCTCCTCTTTTCCAGAAAGATAATATCCGTTTCATCAATTAATACCGCGCATATTTTTTCCTTAATTTATCGCCAATGTAAGTCGCGAAACTATTTATGATAAATGTAAAAATCAGAAGAAGCAGAGCCGTTAAAAATAAAACTCTGTAAAGCGAACCGTCAACCGGAGCCTCGGGAATTTCAACGGCAATGTTGGCGCTCATGGCGCGAAAGCCGTCGAACGGACTTAAATCCATAATCGGAGTATTCCCCGTCGCCATAAGAACAATCATCGTTTCCCCGATCGCTCTCCCGAGTCCGAGCATAACGCCGGCAAAAATGCCTCCCGCCGCCGCGGGAAGAACAACGCGCTTAACCGTCTGCCACTTGCTTGCGCCAAGCGCCAACGACGCCGAACTTAACGAAGCGGGTACGTTGCTGAGTGCGTCTTCGGCAATCGTAAAAATAATCGGGATTACCGCAAATCCGAGCGCAAACCCTACAACCAGACTGTTCCGCTGATCATAAGAAACATTCAGCGAACTGTAAAGCCATTGTTTAAAGTCGCCGTTGAAAAAAATTTTTTCAAGAGGAAGAGAGACAATCGAAGAAAAATAATAAACCGCAGCCATAACAAACAAAACAAAACCAAGCTCATAATAAGCGGGAAGCGTTCTCCTTTTTCGTTCGGGAATCATTCCCCAAAAAGAGATTAAAATTAAGAAAAGCGCTGGAGCCAAAACCGAAAGAAGAAAAATAAGCATGAGATGATGTTCGAAAAGAGGCGAAAAATATAACCCGGCAAGAAAACCTATCACCACGCTCGGAAGCGCCGCCATAATTTCGACTGTAGGTTTTATGATTTTTGCGAATCTCTTTGGGGCAAATTGCGAAACATAAATTGCGCCGAAAAGCGCAATCGGAATGGCGAATATCATTGCGTAAAACGTTCCTTTGAGCGTTCCGAAAATCAATGGAATCAAGCTGAATTTCGACTCGAAAGAATCCGTTCCTCCAGTTGACTGCCAGACGAACGCCGGGCCCGGATAGCCTTCGTACCAGACTTTCCCGAAAAGCGTTTTCCATGAAACGTCAGGATGCTCGTCGTCGAGTTTGAACAACGAAACTTCGTTTTTTGAGTTAACGAGAAAAATTCCGTCGGCTTTCGGAGCGAAACTCGCGGAGACAACGCGGCTTTTATTTTCGGAAAACTCAAGCTCGGTATTTCCGGTTGTGGAATAGTCTAAATCAACTTTTCCGTTTCCGCCGATTACAAGAAATAATCTGTTGCGCGGAGAGGAGATAATTTTTACAATCCCGCTTTTCATTTTTTGAAATGTATGAACCTCACGATATTTCAGTTCGTCGCTTCCTTTTTCCCGCGCTTCAAACCAGGATGAAACATCCCCGTTTTTATTCCCCACAATAAGAGTGTTATTTCCGATAAGAAATTCTATAGCCGTTATTTTGGAATCGGAAGCTTTCCAGTTATCAAGCAAATCCGGCTCCGAGTGATCGGACAAATCAAAGAGATAAAGCTCGCCCTTATCATCTCCGGCAATAAGCGATTCCTGATCCGGATTAATAGCCAGCGTTGTAACGTTAACATTTTCGAGATTGTCCGAAAGGGAAAAATCAAAATATTCATCCTCCTCCGGATCGTAAATTTTCAGCAGCAACTTATTCTCGGCGTTTACCCACGCCCAATAGAGAACTCCGTCGTCATTTTCCGAAAATGCGAGGATCTTAATCCAGTTGTTCTCAGCCGGATTTTCGACGTCGGAACGGAAAGATTTTTTTAGCTCCAGTTTAGGAACAATCCTCCTTTTCGAGCCTCTGAAAACCGGTTTCAGATTAAGAT
>JALWEC010000178.1 GCA_027036655.1 Melioribacteraceae bacterium | reverse complement strand
GTCATCTTACTTATAAGGCGTATTCAACAAGAATAATTAACCGAATAATTGAAGAAGTTAGAAAGGAAATTAATAATGCCGAATTTTAAAGGTGTTGATTATTACAACATAGAAAATTTATTGACCGAAGAAGAAAGGTTAATCAGAAATACGGTACGGGAATTCACCGATAAAGAGGTGCTCCCGATTATCGAGGAATATTACATAAAAGGGACTTTTCCTACTCAATTGGTTCGCAGGATGGGAGAATTGGGACTGCTCGGAATGACTTTGCCGGAAGAATACGGCGGAGCAGGCGTTTCAAACGTAGCATACGGTTTGGCGATGCAGGAGTTGGAAAGAGGCGATTCCGGACTGAGAAGTTTTGCTTCCGTTCAAGGCGGACTGGTAATGTATCCGATATTTACGTTCGGAACCGAGGAGCAGAAAAAGAGGTATTTGCATAGACTCGCTACCGGAGATTTAATCGGCTGTTTCGGATTGACGGAGCCGGATTTCGGTTCGAATCCAGGAGGCATGTTAACTAAAGCGGAAAAAACCGAGGATGGTTTCATTCTGAACGGAACCAAGATGTGGATTACAAACGGCTCGATTGCCGACGTAGCGATTGTTTGGGCAAAGCTTGATGGAAAGGTCAGAGGATTTATTGTGGATACGAACAGCGAGGGTTTTTCGTCGGTATTAATGACCGGAAAACATTCCCTCCGGGCGTCAATTACTTCCGAGCTGATAATGGAAGATGTTTTTGTTCCGGAAAGCGCTTTGCTCCCGAAAACCACCGGATTGCGTTCTCCTTTGATGTGTTTGAATCAGGCGCGGTACAGTATCGCTTGGGGCGTTGTCGGCTCAATGATGGCTTGTTACGATTCTTCTCTGGAGTATTCCAAAACTCGAATTCAATTCGGTAAACCTATTGCGTCATACCAACTTACACAGCTTAAGCTCGTGAATATGTTGACCGAATTAACCAAAGCGCAGCTCCTTGTTTTGCAGTTGGGAAGATTAAAAGATTCCGGCGAAGTTAAGCATACGCAAATTTCAATGGCTAAAAGAAATAATGTGGAGCAAGCTCTTAAGATTGCTCAGGACGCAAGAGAGTTACACGGAGCAAACGGAATTCTTGCGGAATATCCGGTAATGCGCCATTTGAACAATTTGCAGACCGTGAAAACTTATGAAGGAACGCATGAAATGCACACCCTGATTATAGGGGAAGATATAACGGGAATTCCCGCTTTTAATTAAAAGAAGGCTTTGCATAACTTAGCAAAATGTCATTCTGAGTGGAGCGAATCTTGCCCCGACCGTTTATGGGTTGGGGGCGGAATGAAGAATCTCATAACAGGTATTTATACCGAGTTTAAAGATATTTTGAACGGCTCCCATTTTCGTTTTGGCGAACTCAATATGACAATTTTAGGTTTTGTAAAGGTTCCTAAAAATTTTTGGAGAAAAGATGATAGAAAATAAGGTTTTGTTTGAAGGTTTGACTTTCGATGATATTCTTCTAATCCCGAGTAAGTCGGAAGTATTACCGAGGGAGGTTGATTTAAGGTCAAAATTGACAACGGATATTGAACTGTTAACGCCGTTTATTTCCGCCGCAATGGATACCGTAACCGAATCAAAAATGGCTATCGCAATGGCGCAGAACGGAGGAATCGGGATCATCCATAAGAACTTGACTGTTGCGGAGCAAGCAGACGAAGTTGACAAAGTGAAGCGATATGAAAGCGGAATGATTCACGATCCTATTACTCTTACCGTGGATAAAACAGTAGGGGACGCGGAAGAAATTATGCATAAATATCATATTTCCGGTATTCCGATTGTTGACGAAAATAACAAATTAATCGGTATAATTACCAATCGCGATATGCGATTTACTCCGGATTTTGCGCTTCCTGTTTCCAAATTGATGACTAAAGAACATCTTATTACCGCTCCCGAAGGAACCACGCTTGAAGGAGCAAAAGAGTTACTCCAGAAATATAAAATTGAGAAACTCCCCGTTGTTGACGATAACGGAATTTTGAAAGGTTTAATTACATTTAAGGATATCTCGAAGAAGGAGAAGTATCCTAACGCTTGTAAGGATAATCTCGGACGATTGCGCGTCGGCGCTGCGGTCGGAGTTTCCGGAGATACGTTTGAACGCGTTGAGGCGCTCGTTTCGGCATCCGTGGATACAATCGTCGTTGATACGGCGCACGGGCATTCCCGTGGCGTTGTGGAAACAATTAAGGGAATCAGAAAGGCGTATCCCGATTTGCAGCTGATTGCGGGCAATATTGTTACCGCCGAAGCCGCGGACGATTTAATCGACGCCGGAGTAAATGCCGTTAAAGTGGGAATCGGAGCAGGCTCCATTTGCACAACGCGGATTGTGGCGGGAGTAGGAGTTCCTCAGATTTCAGCCGTTTTAAAGGTTGCCGAAGCTACTCGCAAAAGAGGAATTCCGCTGATTGCAGACGGCGGAATAAAACAGACCGGAGATATTGCAAAGGCGATTGCTGCAGGAGCGGATTCCGTAATGATTGGCGGAATGCTTGCCGGCGTTGAGGAAACCCCCGGCGAAAAAGTTTTGTACGAAGGGAGAAGTTTTAAGGAATATCGTGGAATGGGGTCGTTGGCGGCGATGAAGCGGGGAAGCAAAGACCGCTATTTTCAAGATATGGAAGATGATATTAAAAAGCTTGTTCCCGAAGGAATTGAAGGACGCGTTCCATATAAAGGCGCTCTTGAAGATACGCTGCATCAATTTATCGGCGGATTAAGAGCCGCAATGGGATATGTGGGAGCACGGAATATAACTGAAATGAAAAACAACGCATCCTTTGTTAAAATTACCGGAGCCGGTTTGCGGGAAAGTCATCCGCATGACGTAATAATGACTAAGGAAGCCCCAAATTATCAAATAAATAAATCATAGGTATCTTGTGTTTAATGTTCTTGTTATTGCATATTATTTCCCTCCTATGGGGTTAAGCGGGGTTCAGAGAACTCTGAAGTTTGTTAAATATATGCCCGATTTCGGGTGGAACCCTACCGTTATTACAACCGGAAAAACAGCTTATTTTGCTTACGACGAAAACATGCTCCGGGAGATTACGGAAAGAAAGATAAATATTATCCGTACCGAAGCGCTTGATCCGAATACCGTATTAAAAAAAATCGGAACATCAAAAGCCCCGAGAGAATCCGTAAGGAAAGTATTGAATAAAATCAGTCAGACTATTTTTATTCCCGATAACAAAAAATCATGGTCAAAAAAAGCTTTTCAAATTGCGGGGGAACTGCTTGAGGAGAAAAAATTTGACGTAGTTTTTGTAACCGGACCTCCGTTTTCGGCTTTCTCGGAAATTGCTAAGTTAAAAGAAAAGTTTGATGTGCCTATCGTGTTTGATTACAGAGACTTATGGTATGAGAGTTACTTCGCTTTTTATCCTACGAAAGCGCATAAGTTTATGCATTACAAGTTGGAATATGCCGCGCTTAAAGGGGCTGATAAAGTTACCGTAACGAATAGAAAAATTAAAGAAAAAATTCTGAAAGATTTTCCTTTTTTAAGGCATGAAGATGTGATTATCATCAGACACGGATATGATAAAGAAGATTTTGATAAGAATGCTCCCATTAAAAAGGAAAACAATAAGCTTTTAATTACTCATTCGGGGAATTTTATTGAATACACAACGCCGGAATTTATCTTTAAAGCTCTGCGCAGATTGGTTCTGGAAAATCCCGATATTGCTTCGGACATTGAATTTCATCTTGTTGGAATCGTAGATAGGACATACGTTAAAATGATACGTAAGCTTGGGTTACAGACAATAGTTAAAGTTTACGGATATCTTGAGCATAAAGAAGCCGTTCGTAAAATTATTTCGAGCGACATACTTTGGCTTATGATTGGGAAAAGAAAAAATATAGATTCCATCCTTCCCGGTAAAGTTCTGGAATATGTCGGAGCACGGAAGCCGGTTTTTGCGAATTTACCCGAAGGTGCGGCAAAAATAGTTCTGGATGAATACGATGCTTCCTATCTTACTTCTCCCGATGATGTAAATGAAATAAAGGAAAAGATAATTGAAATTTATAAAGATTATAAAGCGGGGAAACTCCCTGTTCCAAAAGATGAATTTGTGGAACAGCATGAAAGAAAGAGTTTAACAGAAGAATTAACTAAAGTTTTTCAATTTTTATTGGTAAATAAAGAATGAACGTAGCGGTTATCGGCTCCGGTGGTAGGGAGCATGCGTTAGGTTACAAATTGGCTGAAAGTAAATCCGTTAATAAAT
>JALWEC010000177.1 GCA_027036655.1 Melioribacteraceae bacterium | reverse complement strand
CCAATTTTTTCCGTCAAGCATCGGGAACATCAGCAGCCGCCAAAATCCCGAGCCGGAAGGATAACGCACCGGCTCGACGCTGCTTTCCGCGTCAAGATGTAGAATTGACGTAATTGCAATTCCATCTGAGAATACCGCATCCTTATCCGGAACGCTTACGCCGAGAAGAGATTCCGAATTGGTTCTGATTCCTTCCCCGACTTTATCGGAAAGGTTCGGCAGCGATTTCCCTTTTAATTTCAGCATAAGAGAAACCGTTCCGAGAACGCCGCCCGAAAAAATTACTCCTTTTGTTTTAACTTCCCCTTTCGTTTTAAAAAATCCGGTAGATTTTTTCCACTTTACTTTGTAGCCGCCCGAACCGTTTTCACCAAGAGGAATTACATCGTAAACTTCTTTTTCGGATAAAACTTCAACCCCGTTTTTCTCGGCAAAATAAAGGTAATTTTTATCGAGAGTGTTTTTTGCGTTATACCTGCAGCCAATCATGCATGCGCCGCAAAATCTGCAGCCTTCCCTATCGGGTCCTTCCCCGCCGAAAAACGGGTCGGGAGAAACAACATTTGGTTTGCCGAAATAAACCGCAACATCCGTTAATTGAAAACCGTTTTCCTTTCCTATTTCTTTTGAAAGTTTCTGCAAAGCAATGTCGCCGTTTTCCATCCTCGGATTTCTATCAACGCCGAGCATCCGTTTGGCAGTGTCGTAATGCGGCTTCAGTTCCCTCCCCCAATCGGCAAGATGCGCCCACGATTCCGCTTCAAAAAATTTTCTTTTCGGAATAGGTAAAGTATTGGCGTAAACTAACGAACCGCCCCCGACTCCGACTCCCGAAAGAATCGCCACATGCCGGAAAAATGTCAGCTTAAAAAAACCGAAAAATCTCAGCGCCGGAAGCCACATCCACTTTTTAAGATTCCAATTCCTTTTGGGAAAATCCTTCGCTTCATATCTTTTCCCTTTTTCAATTACCAACACTTTGTATCCTTTCTCAGCAAGACGCAAAGCCGAAACCGAACCGCCGAAGCCGCTACCTATTATTACGAAATCGTATTCACCGCTATCGGACTTATTCAAAACATTTTTCCTTTCGATTATTTTTACCGATGCAAATTAAAAAATGAATCTGTTATTAACAAAACTCAAAAAAGATTTTCTAAATCTTGATTGACAATGAGCAATATATTATTTTTGAATATCAATTCACAAAAAAAAGACAACGATGAGACACAAAGAAGGAAATAAAGAAAAAGCAATAATAGAAGCGGCAATTGAAACTTTTGCCGAAGATGGTTTTTACAAATCCAAAATTGTGGATATTGCGGAAAAAGCCAATGTGGCTATCGGAAGCATTTACGTTTATTACAAAAATAAAGACGATATTCTTCTTAAAATTTTCGACCAGATTTGGGAACCGATTTATAATGATATGAAACGAATTGCTTCGGATAAATCATATACTCCCACTCAAAAGTTTGAGTTTATGCTTGATTCTGTTTTTGATGCATTTGAAAAATATCCCGAGAAAGCGGTTGTTTTTGTAAACGAACAAAACAGACTGATGAAAGAGCGTCCGAAAAGTTTTACAAACTATTATGAACTCTTTATTAAAGAAGGCGAGAAAATTATTAAATCGGGAATCAGAAGTTCCGAGTTCAAGAATCTCAATGTAAGAATTTTCAGACGTTTTGTGCTTGGCGGTTTAAGGGAACTCCTTCGCGAATGGACAAAAAACCCGACGAAGCGTTCCCTAAATCAGATCAGAGACAGCGTTAAATATTTCTGCAAAACAGGTATTTTGGATAAGTAGTTTTTTCTGTCCGAATCGGAAACTTATTCCGTTTTTATTTGGACATATGCTCCATTTTAATTATTATTGAATTGCTTTAACTCTTTAAACGCTTCCGAAGCATTCACTAAAAACATAATAACATTTGGAGTATTTATGAAAAAATACATTTATTACCTTACTATCTTTTCCGCGATAATTACAACGGTTCTGATTGCACGAAGTTTTCGAGTAAATGAAATTCCCAACGGTTCTGTTTCCTCCTGTGCAAACTGCCATGTTTCTCCCGCCGGAGGAGGCGCGAGAAACAGTTTCGGAGCCGCTATTCAGAATGGACATTTAGACGGCAGCGGACATGTAATTTGGAATGCGGAAATTGCCTCTCTCGATTCGGACGGAGATGGTTTTACCAACGGCGAAGAACTGCAGGATCCCAACGGAACTTGGACATCCGGAACAATCGGGAATCCCGATTTAGTTACAAATCCCGGCGACCCTAACAGTCATCCCGAACCTAACAGCGTTGTTGACGAGAACTCCCCAACCGAATATTCCCTTTTGCAAAATTATCCGAATCCCTTTAATCCGAGTACAGTTATTAAATACAATCTGCCGGAGAAAGGATTTACAACGCTTACAGTTTATAATTCTCTTGGCGAAAAAGTTTCGCAATTAGTTAACGGTTTTCAAAATCAAGGAAGTTATTCGGTTGATTTCAGCGCTGAAAATTTATCCAGCGGAATTTACATTTACAAACTTCAAAGCGGAAGTTTTTCTATGACAAAGAAAATGATTTTGATGAAATAACTCCTCTTCTGTTTTAGCTTCACTTCCAGAGTAGAATTCAATAAAATTGTTATCGCGAGCCAATCCACAACTACGGATTGGCTTGCTTTTCCTTTCTTTTCGCTTTGGGCGGATTGAGATGGGGATAATCTTACTTCATCAAAATCATTTTTCGCATTTGAGAATATTTACCCGCTTGCAATCTGTAAAAATAAATTCCGCTGCCAAATTTGCTTCCGTCAAATTGAACGGAATATTTTCCCGGCGTTTGAGATTCGTACACGAGAGTTGCCACTTTGCTTCCGGAACGTAGTAAACTGTTAATTGGACAGACAATTCTTGAATCTGCCAACGCGGAGGTTTATTAAATATCTAGTTTACTTACAATTATCACAAGGAGAATTATGTGGTGGTTCATATTTTTTTACTAACCATCCTTGTCGAGCGGCTGCATCACAAAATAATTTTAGCCTTGTCCAACTTGCAACATCAGCATTATAAAGCCAAATATTATGTAAACCTATTTGATTGGCTTTATTTAGTAAATAGTCCCACTCCCTAAAGTCTTGATCATCATTTGTAAAATCCGATATTGATCTTCTCTGCCAATTTATGTAATAAAAGTAGAAGAATTGTTCCCAATCATCCCCTTGATCTTGTGCAGATTCTTCATATGCATCGTTCATCATATATACATTATTGTGCCGACAATTCATTAGAATTTCCCAATATTCTTTTGCAAATTCATAAGTTGTACTTTCTCTAGGAACAACCCATTCGGCAGGTGTGTATGAACTTATAAATAACCTCGCATTTGGATTTAATTCGTACAGAGTATCAGCAACCCAGCGGACACTATCTTTTGGTAGCGCTGCAGGCCAGCGGCTCGTATTGGTTGTATCCCAGTTTGCTTCTATTGGCTCATCCATATAATAATTTGTTATACCAAGGCTATCTACGTATTCAAGAAACTCATAAAGAGTTTTACCTCTTGGAAGATAGTGAGGAATTATTGAATATAATATTTCATTATTTTGATATCCTGCCATTTTTGCTCTATTGAATTGACAATTTGGCTCGTCATTCGATCGTCTCTCATAATAAACGTGTATATTAGAAAAACCATATCTTACTCTTAAATCATATAAACAAGACACTGACCACCACTCGGGTCTATAATTTAACCAAATACCTAAAGTCTTTCCTTGAATTTTACGGTAGTAGATTGGTTTACATACCATTTCTGGTTCCGCATTTTTTAAGCTATGATTATTTGTTGATAAATTATTATCACATGAATTCAATAAAACCAACAAAGCAACTATTATGCTAAAAAAAATTTTTTTCATTTTTTTCTCTCAGAAAATTATTAATTAAGCAAAATTACAACCAACTTTTTACCCAATAGCTAATTCAGATAAAACCCGATAAATAATCAAATGAACAAAAATGAGTGGAAAAACAAACAAAGATAAAATTCCATCTCCATCTGAAGCAGTACAGTAAAAATCGAGCCAATATTAAATAATTTGCCATCACTTTATAACTTGTCCCTATTTAACTTATTTAATGTAGAACATATTCAAATTACTTGCAAACAAAAAAAGTCCGCCGAAGCGGACTTTATTTGTAGAAACATCTATTTTATTAAAGGCTATTAGAACTTAATAATTTCGCCTTTCTTTTTAGCGTATTCGTAAACCAAAGCGCTTGCTACAAAGATTGAG
>JALWEC010000176.1 GCA_027036655.1 Melioribacteraceae bacterium | reverse complement strand
AAACTTAATTGATACATCTTAGTCCCTTCTTATTTTATGTGTCAATTTATTTAAATTTTTGAACTTTGTCAGTTTTTTTTTAGGTTTTGCAAAGGTTTCTAAGAGTTGCTTTTGATTTCGACGGTGTTATAGCAGATGATGAAGCTGAAAAAGTTTATAAAAAAGAAGGTATTGAAAAATATTATGAATATGAAACTAAACATAGTCAAGAGGCATTAAATCCAGGACCACTTGCAGATTTTTTTAAAAGACTATCATATTTCCAAAAATTAGAAACAAAAAAAGAGGCAAAAAATCCTCAATACAAAAAAATATTAAAAACTGCAATCATTACTGCAAGAAATGCCCCAGCTCACGAAAGAGCTGTAAACACTTTAAAAAAATGGGGAGTAACAGTCGATGAGATGTTCTTACTTGGTGGAGTTGAAAAGAAAAGAATTCTAGATATTATGAAACCACATTTATATTTTGATGACCAATTAATTCATTTAGATGATAACATACAGAACATACCATTGGTACATATCCCATTTGGAATTAGCAATGAAAAGAAGAATAACTAAACACAATCGAGTAGGTGGCTGACTACCAGATGATAGCCAGTGCACCTCTCACACCACCGTACTCCGCAACAAATCTCAAGAGGGCAATTTAAGCATGGTAACAATAATCCGTAATAAGTCTTGGACTATGATTTTTGAGATGCTATATTTCAAATAACTTTAATGAACAAAAATTCATCTACTCATCAAATTTCAGCGTATTATAATTTCCCAAATTTAAAATTGTGCAATGGTCGGAAAATCCGGCGGGAGGTAAACCGAGGGACTGAATCAATCTTCCCCAATAATCGACTTGCGCAATCGTTGAAGCTAAAATCACCAATTCCCTTTCGGTAAAGTTCTTCTGCATTTTTTTTATCAGCGACTCTTTAAAAGAAATCGGTGTTTGAACCGCGCTTCTCGCATACTCAAGAGCTAATTTTTCTCTTTCGGAAAAACTCTCGACTTCATCGGTTTTTCCTGTTTGTAGCGATGAAATTTCTTCATCCGTTATACCGAATTTTTCATAATCGAGAGCGTTCATATCGATGCAGAAAGGACAAGAAATTACAAACGAGGTTTGAACGCGGACTAATTTCAAGAATCTTCTCGAAATATTTTTATCCTTATGCGCAACAAGCGATTCCAACACACCCGAACCGATTGCCGCCTTCGGGTACCAGGCAAGAACTCGTGCAGGCAATAATTCTTTCCCCGTAAATTTTTCGGCAATCCAAATACCGAATCTGAGGAAGATGTTACTTCGTTTGGGAGGAGCGACATAACCGTTCATTTTTTTACCCTTTTAAATTTTCAAAACCTTAATTCACAAAATAATGTTTTTTATTCAATAAAATTGATGTGCAATTCGGAGATTAAGTTATTTTTTGATGTACTAAGGAAATTTAGTTTAACCATATTTCTCTCGGTGTTATTTAAAGTTCAACTGCTCCGCAGTTGCGGCGTTTTTTTATTTGTAACCCCGAACTTCGTTCGAGGCTATTCAAATTCGACTGCTTCGCAGTCGGTGAATATCTAACTTTCTCGGAAGTATGAAGCAATTTAATTTGTGAAAAAAGCAAGATTATGCAACAGGAAGTGCGAAGCACTTCAATTTGAATAACTATGGACAAAGTCCATAGGCAGACGAAACCCAAAGTCCAGGGAACTACGAAGTAGTTCAACTAAATATGTAGAGTTGGAATGGTTTTATAACTATAAGAAAGCTTTGCATAACCTATTTTATATGTCATTCTGAATGGAGCGAAGCGGAATGAAGAATCTCAAAACCGGTAATTATACCGAAGTTAGAGTTATTTCGGACGGCTTCCACCTTCGCTGTGGCGAACTCAATATGACAAATTTAGGTTATGCAAAGGTCCCTAGTAATAAGGTTTTCGTAGATCCTATTTCCCATTCAATAACTAAACTCCTTTGTTTCAGCTTATTTATGTTAGGTTCTGCAAAGCCTTCAAACAATTACATAAACAATATAATTTAGACTTTGCTCCGTAGGAGCGAAACAAAACGAATAGAATAACTGAATCATGTGCTGAACAGTATCTCTCCTACGGAGTTGCTTTCCTTTTATCCCAAAATTGTCATTAAAAAATTTATTCAATCGGAAACTTCAGATTAGAAACAATTGAACCCGAAGGGATTTAGAAAAAGATAAAATCTAAAATGCTGCAGTCCGCCGTGGCGGACTGTGGCTGAAATAATTTAGCGTTATGCTTGTTTTTCGCAGATTGCAAGCAATCTACGCTACAAAAAACATTTCGGCATTCTAGTTATTAGAGCAAAAAAATATTTAATGTTATTTTTAGGATAAAACTACTGGGCTAAAAACAACGCTTTTCTTCCATCGAGAATCAGATTGTGCGCGACATCTCCCAGCAAAAACTCCTTGATACTTTTGTGGGAGTGCAATCCGGTTACAATCAAATCAACTTTGTCAAAATATTTTTCGTTAATTACATTCAGCATTTTCTTTTCAATCCAAACCTTTTCTATCTCGTGCGCGCCGTAGGATTTAAGATATTTTTCCGCGTTATTCAGGTAATATTCCGCAAGATTTTTATCTTTATTCTCAACAAGAAGAATAATCTTAATCTCTTTGTATGAAATCATGTGGGCAAATCTCTGCATTGCTCTGACGGACGGAAGTTCGCCGTCGCAAGCGACAAGCACGGTTTCGATAGGTTTGTACACCTTAGGCACGGCGAGAATCGGAGTAATCGTGTGGCTTAAAATTTCATCCAATGTTTTTTCGGTTTCGTCCTTGGTATCGTAGTAATAAAAAGTTCTTAATCCCATAATGACGAGGTCGTAAAATTTACTCTCGTCAATTATTCGCGAACTCGGACTTCCCTGAAACTCTTCCTCGATATATTTTACTCCCAGTTTTGAGCATTCTTCCGACAGATTTTTTAAGAGTTTATTAATATGCCTTTCTGCTTCCAATGTTTTTTTTGCTTCTAACTTTTCAGCCAAGTCAAGTCCACCGGGGGCTATTGTTCCGACCGAATCGTCAATATCTTTCGTATCTAAAACGACCATGCCGGAAACTTCGGAGTTCAACTTTTCGGCTATTTTACAAGTATATGTAATCGCCGTTTCCGTATATTCCGAACGGTCAAGCGGAGTTAATATTCTGCGTATCATTTTTCAACTCGTTTAGTTATTAAAAAGTTATTTCTCTTCCTTTTCTTCCTCTTCAAACAGAAGTCTCAGCGCATTTGTCGAAGTATTCAGAACCGTCGTTCCCTTAACAAATCTCGTAAGCATAATAGTTTCCTTAATTTCGTCAAGAGTTACGCCCTTATTCCTTGCAACTTTTGTATAAACTTCCATGCAGCTTTCAGCGCCCAGCGCCGCGGAAATGGCAATGCTCATCAGCAGTTTATATTTCGGTGGAATATGTTCGCCGCCCATTGCAAATTGTTTGCTCGAGACATGTTCAAATACCGTTTTAGCGTCGAGCTTGGAAAGAAGCACCATTGTTTCCGGTTCGCTTCCAAGTTCCGCTTCCATTGCTTTTAATAATTCTTTTATTTCCATTCTATTCTCCTTTCCTTAGTTTAATTGACCTTTAATCAAATCCAGATTCGCCTTTTCCAAAAGCAAGTCCTTATTTATCTGATATATTCTCGTTTGATTTCTCACTACGTTCAACTGTGCGTCGTCAAGCTGAACATTTGTAATCACTCCGTTTTCGTAGCTTATCTTTGCGATTTCGTAACCCTTTTCCGCAACGGACAAAGTATTTTTAACAGCCTGAAGCTGGCTTTCCAAACTCTTTATTTTTTCTTGCGTTGACTTAAATTGAAATCGCAGTTTCAGCTTCAAACCTTCTTCCATATTTTTAACGCCTTCAATTACGGCTTTGGCTTCCTGAATTTTACCGCTTGTAAAGTTGCCGTCAAAAATCTTCATCTTAATCCCGACTCCGGCAGCCCAGCCGTTTCTCCAAGAATCATCGTAAGGAGGAAAATCTTTTCCGTGATAAACATGATAATTTGCAAATGCGAAAAGCGTAGGTTTGTTATCGGCTGAATTTATCTTTTCCAAATTGCCGACCAGTTTCTCTTTTTTCTTCAGCATTTTCAGTTGATGGTTGCTTTCATATACTTCGTCTATTAGGGAAGATTTAATTTTACCGATTTCATTTTCATTCAAAGTTAAATTTCCTTCGCACTGAACCGAATCATCCATCGGAAGGTTCAACAAATTTTTAAGTCCCGTCTCGGCAACTTCCAACTTCCTTTCCACAT
>JALWEC010000175.1 GCA_027036655.1 Melioribacteraceae bacterium | reverse complement strand
AACGAAATGTCGGATTACTTTCCCGAGAGGTTCGTTGCAATTTCAAGGGAATTAACAAAAAAGTTTGAGGAAGTTATTCGAGGTTACCCCGGGGAATTGGTTGACAAAATCGAAGAGTTAAAAATAAAAGGAGAGTTCGTAATCGTTATTGCTCCCAAAGATTGGAAACAGTAATAGGGACCTTTACGAAACCTAAATATCTCTAGATTCAGTTTAATTTCCGGTTCTGAGATTATTTTCCCGCTCCGCTCCTCGCAGCGCCATCTCGTCATTGCGAAGGAGGAGCTTGCGACGACTGAAGCTCCGCCCTTGGCGGACTCACCGGAAAATACGCAGTTGCCGAATGTTCAAATGCGGTTTAACGGATAAGGTTGAATATTCTGGAGATTGCCGCGCTCACTGCGTTCGCTCGCAATGACGGAAATTTTCACGTCATTGCGAGCTAATTTGCGTTTGCAAATTAGCGTGGCAATCTACCGAATATTCAGCTTTGGCTTGCTAAACTGACAGTCCGCCTAGGCGGACGGATACTTTTGTTTCGCTCGCAATCCGCGCAAGGCTGACAAGAGGGCGCTTACAATAACGGGATCGCAACCGACGCAAGGAGAATCTTATCCGCTCCGGCATTTTTAAGCGCGGCGGCTAACTCGGAAGCTGTCGCGCCGGTGGTAACCACATCATCTACAATTATTATCCGTTTCCCTTTTACACTGTTCGGTTTGGCGACACGGAAAGCTCCCGATATATTCCGACTTCTTTCCGCCTTGTCAAACGCGGTCTGGGATTCGGTATATTTTCTGCGCTTAACGGTTTTATGCGCTATTTCGATTCGCAATTCGGAAGCAACTCCCTTGGCAATCCAATACGATTGATTATAACCCCGCTCGGCTTTTTTCAATCTGTGCAGGGGAACGGGAATAATCATATCGGGATTAAAGATTTTAAAATCTCCCGCAAACTCCTTTGCAATTTGCTTACCGAAAAATTTTCCGACAAAAAACGCATTGTTGTATTTAAGACTATGAAGCAGATTTTGAATTATTTCCCCTTTCTCAAAAATATAGAGAGGGTGAAATTCATCAATGATTTTCGATGATGAAAATTTTCGTTCGTATTCTTTGTCGGCTTGAACGTGAGTGGTTTTGGTTAACGACGAGAGGCATTCGGAGCAAATCGCTTCTTCTTCCGGCAAAAGCAATTTACCGCAGTTTGCGCATTTTCTTGGTAAAACTAAATCGGCAAAAGCAAGAAAAAAAGTCCCTATTTCGCTCCTTTCTCTACTAATTCCCGCCCCATTTTTCCGTCATGAAATTTATAATGATTTATCATCCAATCATGCAGTAAAACTAAGAATTGCTCACTCAGTTCTTTATTGTTATTTCCATACTCGGAGATAAATTCCTTAAGAATTCTAAGTAATCTGTCGTGCTGCGCCTTATGAGAAAAATAATTAAATATCTTATATTCTTTCATAAGCCGCTCTTCGTTATCGAAATGAGCTTTCGTTTCATGATATAATACATTAAGCAATTCAGCAATATGTGAACGTTCGTTTGTGCCGGATAATTCATACAGCCGGTTGATGATTTCCACTGCGCCCTTATGTTCGTTATCCACGGACTCAATACCCGTCATATATTCGTCGCCCCATTCTAAAAAGCTCATTTTCACCTCTGAATTTATATTAAACTTTTTCTTTTACGCAAAAACCATTCTGCCGAAAAAATAAAAATAATAAAAATTAAGAGATATTCGGAAGGAAATAAACTTATCCTTCCCTTTTTTTTCAATCTTATTATTTTTGATTTCCGATTCAGTAAGTCCGCTAATTTAACGCCGTTTGCAAGCGGAATAAACTTTCCGCCGGTTTCTTGGGAGATACGGGAAAGATAATTTTTGTTCATCGGAATATCAATTTTTTCGGCGTCAAATTTTTCGACAGTAAATTTTCCTTTTCCCGAAACAACATCCTCTCCGATTTTCGCTTTTACCGAAACAGTGTATTTCCCCGCAGACAATCCGGAAAACTCCGCGGCATAAAGACCCGCCTTTTCTTTTTGAAATACAACATTAAATTTCTGCTTCCCGTCTGAAATCAGGCCAGTAACGGCGGCGTTTTCAGCGTGATTGTAAAGTTTATCAAAAACTTCCGCCGTTACGTAAACTTTTTCATTTTTCTTATAAGCGCTCTTTGAAAGATAAACTTTCACTCTATCTTTGTTTTTATTGTTACAAAGCCATTTTGCCGAATTAACAAAAAACGAGTTAAAAAACATTGAGCCGTTTAAATCGACTTTAAGTTTCCATTTCCAAATTCCATCGGCAAACAAAACAAGGGATTTAACGGGAGAGCCGGAGGAAATCATCATCGGGAAATTTAACTTTTCGTTCCCCTTTTTAATATACAATAAAATCCCGGCGGCGGGAGAAATGAACAAATTCGTTTTTACATATTCCGCCGGAGGAAGTTTTTCCCAAAATTCTTCAAAAGCAGTTCCGGAAAGTTCCTTGAGCAGAATGGAATTCCCCGACGGAGCAGGCTGGACATTCAAATATGATTTGGAATAGCTTTTGAATCTAAAAGGTAATTCTTCATTGATCGCGTCCAATTTTTTCAAATCGGTTTGAGCCGTAATCTGCAGATAAAACGGCTTTCCATTTTTGATTGCCGAAGAAACGATACTCCAAAGTTTCGGCGAAGTCTCCGCCGTTGGGAAATTATGAAGAAATAGAACTTCGGAAGAATCCATCTCCCGCTTAAAAGTTCCGTAACTGATTTGTTCCTCTTTTGAATACTCGACAAAATCCCTTACGACAAAGTTGCTGTCGGATATTAAAGCTCTTTTAATAAATTCAAAATCGGAACTCGGCGACGACGTCGCAAGGAAAATTTTCTTTTTCTTTTTCAAAACATTTACATAAATCAGTTTCCGGTTATCGGCGATATTCTTTTCCGTTTTCAACTTCCGGACAACAACCGTCAGTCGGTTTATCCCGATTTTTTTCGGCGTAAAGCTTAATCTTGTTTTAACAATTCCGGCTGAATTTAGAATAATCTTTTTTCTGTCGGCAAGACGCCCGTTTAAGTAAAGGGACGCTGAGCTTACTCCGCTTTGAATTCCCGATGATAAAACGGCGATTTCCACAGATGACTTTTCCCCTTTATAAAGGGTGCGATTAGTAATCACGCGCCCGATTTCAACATTCGGCGGCAAAGCGCTTTCCCCGACCCCCACAGTATAAACGGGAACGGAAATATTCTCGGAAAAATTATTCGGAACGATTCCTTCCGTGGGATTTCCATCCGAAATAATCACAACGTTGGAAGCGCTCTCTTCAACATCTTTGATTTTATTGAACAGTAGTTCATAATTAGTCGCTCTTCCCTTGAAAGTAAGCGAATCCGGTGTGAGCGGATTTAACGCGCGTAAAGATTTATCGAAAAGAAAAAACTTTGAGCTAAATTTTCCGCTTTCGTGAAAATCTTTAATCAGCTTAATGATTTCCTTTCGCCTCTTAACGCTGTCGGCTCTGACCATTGAGTTTGAATTATCAATAAAAACTATGTTAACCGGTTTTACTTTTACCGTTTTCACATAAGATAATTCCAGCGCAAAAAGGAGAATAAAAATCAGCGCAACGCCTATGAACCTCAATAAAATCAGCGTATATTTAAATTTATTTGAAAGCGGAGGGATTGTATATCTGTAATAGAAAACAGAAAACGCCAAAAGAATCAAAACGCCGAGAATTACCCAACCCGATCCCGAAGAGAATGATAGAGAAAAATTCCCGGCTCCAAACATAAGCAGCCTAAAAATTCCAGTTTTTATATTTCTCGTATGCTCCGAAATCCGTTAAGTCAAAATGTACGGGCGTTACGGAAACATATCCTTCCTTAACCGCGAAATAATCGTAGCTGCTATCCTCTCCTTTTTCTTCCTGCATTGTACCCTGCAGCCAGTAATATTTTCTTCCGTAAGGATCAATCCTTTCCTCGTAGGAATCGTCCCAACGCGTCATACTTTGGCGAGTAACCTTTATTCCTTTAATTTCCGATTCGGGAAGATCGGGCACATTAATGTTCAGCAAAGTTCCTTTCGGCAAACCTTCCTTGGCGACTATTTCGGCAAATTTCTTAGCGACTTTCCCGGCGTAAGTAAAGTCGTCAACGTTATGAGAATCAACGGAAACCGCAAATGACGGAATGTTCATAATCGCCGCTTCCCGCGCCGCCGAAACCGTGCCGGAGTAAATTAAATTTATTGCGGCGTTCGAGCCGTTGTTTATTCCGCTTACAACCAAATCCGGATTATATTTCA
>JALWEC010000174.1 GCA_027036655.1 Melioribacteraceae bacterium | reverse complement strand
AAGCGAAGCGGAGTGAAGAATCTCCTAACTTGCATCCGCGCCAGTTCTAATTATGAGATTCTTCGCTATCGCTCAGAATGACAAATAACTCTTTAGCTCAATTCCCAATTTGTCATTCTGAACGAAGCGAAGCGGAGTGAAGAATCTCCTAACTTACATCCGCGCCGGTTCTAATTATGAGATTCTTCGCTATCGCTCAGAATGACTAAGACCAGTTTAGCTTAATTTATAATATGTCATTCCGAAGGACGCCGTCTTACTGTTCCAAGTGCTCGCGAATTATATGAAGAATCTCCTGATTTGAATAGACGCCAATCCAACTTTTGAGATTCTTTCCCGTTTTCTGTGGGACTCAGAATGACAATGTTTAGTTTTATTTATTTTATCTACATCACTGCCAAACTGTATATCTCATTAAATAAAAGAACAATTATTGTTCTTCAAACCATTCAGAACTTAAATCTAAAAACTCAGGGTTCTCTGCTTTAATTAATGCCAACTTCTTCTCCCGTTTCCAACCTTTTATTTCCTTTTCCCTTGCAATAGCAGAATGAATATCATTTGTTTGCTCGAAAAAAACTAACCTATCAATTTTATATTTAGAAGTAAATCCTTTATTGATTTTATGTTTATGTTCATACATTCTTCGAAAAAGATTATTTGTTACTCCGGTGTAGAGCGTTCCACTTTTATTGGAAAGAATATAAACATAATATTGGTTCATTAAAACTAATAGTTTTTTTTAACTTCTAAATTAACTTTCCTTACTCAATTGGATTCCGAGATTTTTCGCTATCGCTCAGAATGACAAATAATACTTTAGCTCAATTCCCAATTTGTCATTCTGAACGGAGCAAAGCGGAGTGAAGCGGAGTGAAGAATCTCCTTACTAGCATCCGCGTCGGTTATAATTATGAGATTCTTCGCTATCGCTCAGAATGACATAGTACAGTTTAGCTTAATTTATAATATGTCATTCTGAAGGACGCCGTCTTACTGTCCCAAGTGCTCGCGAATGATATGAAGAATCTCTTGTCAAGCATCTGAGCTTATCCTAACTTGGAGATTCTTCTTCCGCCAAAAAGCGGCGGAATCAGAATGACAATACTTAAACTCTTCCTACATTTATCATTGCAAGCTATCCTGGACTTATCGGGAAAGCGCGGCAATCTCAAGAATAGGTTACTAAACACGAGATTGCTTCCCCCGCTTTTTGCGGGGTCGCAATGACGCGAGTTTTTTTAGTCAATCACAAAAATAAAAGAACATAAATATAGCGGTTACTTTTTATAAGGAAACGAATTTCTTTCCCAGAACACGCCGTCCGCGTAACCTTGTATTCCTTTATTCGTTTCCGCTAACTCCAATCTTTTTTCCGTAAGCGCGGCAAACTCCTTATCCATTTCAATCCCAAGAAATCTCCGTCCCAACTTTTTTGCCGTTACGCTTGTTGTTCCCGAGCCGACAAAGGGGTCGAGAATAAAATCATTTTCCCGCGTTCCCGATAAGATTATCTTTGCCAAAAGCTTCTCCGGTTTCTGTGTCGGATGATCCGTGTTTTCCGGCATTGACCAGAACGGAATTGAAATATCATTCCAAATATTGGAAGAGTATGTTAATCTGTAACTTCCGTTTTTACCCTTTATCCAATCCTTTGGTTCCCTTTTTTCATTGCGATAAGGAGCTAAAACTCTCCGCTTCAACTTAACCGCTTCGGGATTGAAATAGTAATCTTCCGAAACCGTTGCGAACCAGATATCCTCCGAATTATTTTTCCAATTCTTTTTGGCTCCGCGCCCTTTATCGCGCTCCCAGGTAATCCTGTTACGCAGAATAAAAAATTTTTCAAGAACAAGAGGAATCGAAATCGAAGAACGCCAATCACCGCAGACATAAACGGAAGCAGTTTCTTTCAAAGCGGGAAGAACCGCCGAAATAACATTTTCAAGATAGTCGGAATATTCTTTAATCCCGGTTTGAGAAAACTTAACCGAATTGAACTTTTTATTCATATTATAAGGCGGATCGATAAAAAGCAAATCAACAAATTTTTCCGGAAGATTTTTTGCCGCTTCAAAAAAATCGCCTTCAATAGTTTTATTTTCAATTTCGCGAACGCTCTTTTTCCCTTTTGGGGACAAAGTTTTATCGCTGTATTTTTTGATTTCCTCCGCGGATAAAACAAGCGTCCGGTTATGTTTTGCGCGCTCTTTCTTCTCCATATTGAAACTATCGGACTTCCGTTCCGGGCAGAATATTATCCGGCAGATTAATTACGTTCAGATTTCCTTCGGCGTCTTCAACAGCAAGAATCATTCCCTGCGACTCAATTCCGAACAATTTCGCGGGTTTCAAATTGGCGACTAAAATCACATTTTTTCCGACAAGCTCTTCGGGAGAATATGATTTACCTACTCCCGCAACCACTTGACGCGTTTCGCCTTTAAGCCGGACTTGCAATTTTATCAACTTTTCGCTTTTCTTAACGCGCTCGGCTTCTAAAATTTTTCCGCTTCTCAGCTTAACCTTTGCAAATTCGTCAATTGTTATTATTTCGTCAAACTTCTCTTTTTCCTCGTCCGGCTCTCCCAATTTATTTGTCTGAGCTTCAATTTCCTTATCGTCAATCTTGGTAAAGAGAATTTCACCTTTGTTTAATTTTGTGCCGGGCTGCAGAGCGCTCTTTCCCGCTTCGTACCAATCGGTCGGTTCGGAATTAAGCATCTTGAAAAGTTTTTCCGATGTAAAAGGAATAACCGGAGAAAAGAGTTCGGCGAGAGTGTAAATTGTCTGAAGACAGATATTTATCGTATTTGCGCCTTTCTGCTTGTCGGTTTTAACCGTCTTCCAAGGTTCCGAGTCGTTAAAATATTTATTTGCCGCGCGGGCAACGTTCATCATTTCAAGAACCGCATCTTTTAACTTGTAGCGTTCGATTAAATCACCGATTTTTTCCGGAGCCGCTTCAAGCATCTTAAGCATTTCCTTATCCATTTCGGAGAGATTTTCCCTTGCCGGAACTTCGCCGTTAAAATGCTTGTGAGCAAAGATAAATGTCCGGTTCACAAAGTTCCCGAGAATATCGGCTAACTCGTTATTGTTTCGCGCCTGAAATTCTTTCCAGTAAAAGTCGGTATCCTTGTTTTCGGGTAAATTTGCCGCAAGCGTGTATCGCAGCGGGTCGGGAGGAAATATTTCAAGAAACTCGTGAACATCGATTCCCCAATTCCTCGATTTGGAAAACTTTTTCCCTTCAAAATTCAAAAATTCATTCGCGGGAACATTCTGCGGCAAAATATATTTATTTTCGTTTCCGTCGTTCCAAGCCATTAGCATCGAAGGGAATATAATAGTATGAAAAACAATATTATCTTTCCCAATAAACGCGATATATTTTGTATCGTCTGTTTGCCAATATTTTTTCCATAAATCCGGCTCGCCTCGCTCTTCCCCCAATTGCTTTGTTGCGGAGATATAACCGAGAACCGCCTCGAACCAGACGTAAAGGACTTTTCCTTCCGAGTCGGGGAGCGGCACTTTAACTCCCCAATCCAAATCGCGCGTAACGGCTCTGTCTCTTAAACCGTCTTTAAACCAGCTGTTGCAGTATTGAATTACGTTTTCTTTCCAACCGTATTTTTCGCTCATCTCCTTTACGTAATCTTCAAGCCGCTTCTGAAATTTGCCGAGAGGGAAATACCAGTGCGATGTTTCACGCAGCGAAGGAGTTTCGCCGGTGATTTTACTTTTAGGATTAATTAATTCCGACGGGTCGTAAAGAGCGCCGCATTTTTCGCATTCGTCGCTGCGAGCTTCCTCATAACCGCATTTCGGGCAAGTGCCTTCGACGTATCTGTCGGGCAGAAACATTTTTACTTTTTCATCAAAAAACTGGAGGGTTTTTTTCTCGTTCAGAATTCCCTGCTCATAAAAATTAAGGAAAAACTCCTGCGCGGTTTTGTGATGCGTAGGGAGACTCGTGCGGGAATAAACGTCAAAACTCATCCCGAATTTTTCAAAAGCGCTTTTATTCAAATTATGGTATCTGTCGATAATTACCTGAGGCGTTACGCCCTCTTTTTCCGCCGTGATTGTAATCGGTACGCCGTGCTCGTCCGAGCCGCAAACGTAAAGAACGTCGTCCCCTTTAAGTCTTTTGTATCTCACATAAATATCGGCGGGCAAATACGCTCCGCTTAAGTGTCCCAAATGTATCGGTCCGTTAGCGTACGGCAACGCAGAAGTAACTAAAACTTTTTCTTTTTGCACGATAATTCCCAGCTTTTTTTATATAACTAAGAAATATAAGAAACTTCTGAAAATAATGGCGAATCA
>JALWEC010000173.1 GCA_027036655.1 Melioribacteraceae bacterium | reverse complement strand
AAATTTTGATAATTTTTCCATCTCTCATCCTTGTTTATAAACTTCTAATCTTTTCAAAACCGCCTGATGTCTTTTCTTTAACTTCTTTTTATTAATTAATTCGTCAACTCGCTTAAGAACATCCGAGAAATCGCGAAACGGGAAATAAGTTATTCTGTTCTTTTCACAATATTTTAAGAGAGATTTTTTAGCGAAGACAAAATCGACATACTGCACCGGACAAGCGTCCGAATAGCCGTCGCCGATGTAGATAGTAAAATCGTCGTCGCTGCTGTGATTTATTACGTGATTCCGTTTGCAGTTTGCGCACAGTTTGCATTCCTCGTCTGTATAGGGAAAAGTCGGGATACATTTTCCATTCTCAAATTCCACATGGTTTGAATAAACTTTTAGTTTATCCAAATTATTCTTTTTCATTATTTTGTCTATGTAATAATCAAGTCCGTCGCTGAGAACAACAATTTCAATATCCTTTTCATTGCAATATTCAATAAACTCATGCAGGTAAGGGTCAATCTCAATTCCTTCGATAAACTTATCCACTTTCGCCAAATCGGGATTCTTAACGGTTTCGCAAAGTCGTTCCCACGTTTGAATTGAAGTTATCTCGCCGTTGAGCCAAAGTTTAATAATTTCATACGCTTTAACTTTATCCCCGAACTTAAGAATAAACTCCTCTCCGACATCCTTTGTGGTAATCGTTCCGTCGAAGTCGATAAAAACCTTATATGTTCTTCCTTCCCTTTGTATCAATTCTGCACACCGATTTCTTCGTTAAATTTTATTCCGGCAAGTTTCGAAATTCCTTCGTCCACCATTGTTACGCCGTACATCGTATCGGCGGCTTCCATTGTTCTTTTGTTGTGAGTAACAATAATGAACTGTGTATTATCAGAGAATTTACGAATAAGCCGCGTAAAACGGTCCACGTTGGCGTCGTCAAGCGGGGCGTCAACTTCGTCGAGAATACAAAACGGCGACGGCTTAACAAGATAAAACGCAAAAAGAAGCGCGGTTGCCGTAAGCGTTTTTTCTCCCTGAGAAAGAAGGTCAATTGTTGTCGGGCGCTTTCCTTTCGGCTTGGCGACAATTTCAATTTTAGCTTCAAGCGGATCGTCGTTTTCTTCCATAACCAAATCGGCTTCATCGCCAGGATCAAAAAGCGTACGGAAATTAATCTTAAAGTTCTCTCTGATTACTTCAAACGTTTCAAGAAACTGCCGCTGCGCCGTTTCATTAATTTCTTTAATCGACTGAACCAAGTCCTTCTCCGACTCGGTTAAATCGTTTCTCTGAGTCAGCAGAAAATCCAACCGCTCTTTTTCTTCTTCGTACTCGGTGTAAGCAAGGGAATTAATCGGACCGAGGTTTCTGATTTTCTCTTTTAGTACGTGAACTTCATTCTGCGTTTTCTCAAAATCAAACTCTCCGTTATCTTCAAATTCTTTCCGGTCCAGCTTAATAGAATATTCTTCCTCAATATGTTTTTCCAAACTCTCTTTTTCAAATCCGAGTTTGCTCATCGACATATCGATTTCGTGGATTTTATCCGAAGCTTCCGCTCTCATATTTCTCAATACGTTCAGCCGCTTCTCAAGCTCGGCCGATTTCTCCTTAATCGAACTCAATCCCGCTTCAATTTCTTTTCGTTCGGATAGAAGTTTTTCCAGTTCATAATTGGCGTCGTCCAATCCCAACTGATTTTCTTCGATAATTTCTTTAACCGAGACAATTTCCTCCCGGCTCTTCTCGATTGCGTCTTCCCTTTTAACGATAGTCTCTTTAATTGTCGCAAGCTGTTTTTCCGTCTGCGCAAGATGATTAATTTTGCTTTGATAACGCCCGCTTAAACGTTCAAGCTCAACCATTCTTCTGTTCTGCTCCGATGCAAACTCCTGATAAGCGTTCTCCAATTCATCCAAGCGCTTTCTTTCTTCGGAAAGTTTTTCTTCCTCGCTTTCTCTGAGATTGGCAATTTCATCCAGTTCTTTTTCAAGCTCCGCAATCTTTTCTTCCGCTTCGTTAACTGCCGCCACTTCGCGGTTTATCTCTTCATGCGATTCGGCAATCTGCTCGTTAAATCTTTCCTGCTCGGCTTCCATCTTGGAGATTTGCTTTTCGAGATTATTCAACTCGTTGTAAAATCTTTTCCCTTTTTCCGAAAGACCTTCCAAATCAATTTTGGCAAATTCCTCTTCCGCGGAATTTATTTCAAGCGCGAGCGCTTCCAACTTTGTCTTTCGTTCTTCCCTCTCCTTCTTCAAATTTTCAATAAGCTGCTTTCTTCCGAAAAGCGTTTCATCCATCTTAGGAAGCGAACCGGCTTCCACAATACCGTTCGGGTGAATAATATCGCCGTTAACCGTTACGAAAGTGATTTCGGGATATTTTTTAATCAGTTCAAGCGCGTTATCAAGGTCTTTTGCTATCGCCGTGTGAAACAAAATCCTTTCAAAATAGGGACGCCATTTTTCGCTCGATTTTACATGCTCGTAAGTCCAGCCGGCAAATCCTTCTTCAAGCTCAAGTTTCTTAAGCTTTCTCGAACGGAGCATATCGTCTATTTTTCCGAAAAATGTTTTCTTCACTTCAGCCAAATTATCAAGGAGATAAAACGAAGCTTTCCCCAAATCGTTGCTCTTCAAATACTCAACGGCTTCGGTTAAAGTTTTATAATCCTCAACGAGTAGATTGTTAAGCACATTCTTAAGAGCCGCCTCAAGTGCAAAACGGTAATCTTCATCGGCGTTTCCGACGTCGGCAAAGAGAGTTTTTTCCTTCTCCGTCCAAGAGGGATTTTCAATTAAAAACTTCGAGCCTTTGGAAACGCCTTCAAGATTTGTTATCAGAGTTTGAAGAAATTCGATTTTATCCTCGAGAGAAGTAAATGCGCTTTTTTCTTCAAGTTCCTTTTTCTGCAACTCTCTGATTTTTTTCTCGAGAGACGCTTTCTCCTCGTTCTTGCTTGCCAATTCTTCTTCCGATTCTTTAAGCAGCTTCTCCGTTTCCGCCTTTTCCCCTTCAAGCTGTTCGATATACCCTACCGTCTTGGCAATTTGATTTGTCCAGTTTCTGATTTTGGAGTTACTCTGTTCAATTCTGTTGTTCGCCTCTTCAACCGATTTACGAATCGAATCGATAGCGTTCTTCTTTTGATTGAATGAAATTTCTATGTTTCGTAAATACTTCTCCTTTTCAGCCAGCTCTTCTTTTGCTTTCTTCAAAGCTTCCGACTTTTCGGCAAGCGTCTCTTTATTGGTTTCGATTTCTTCTTTCTTAAACTGAATCTCGGTCTGAAGCTCGTTGATATCGATTCTCGTTTCGTCAATGTCGAAATTGGTTTCCTCAATCTGCGCCTGCAGTTCTTCAATTTCGGATTTGTAGCGTTCAATGTTTCTTTCCAGCGACGAATCCCGCTCTTCGGCGACGGAAATATTCTTTTGGGCTTCGTGCATCTTTTCTCTTATTCGCCCGATATCCTGATGCTTAATTCTCAACTTCCGTTCCGTCTCAAGAACATTATTCCTGATTCCGATTAATTCGGTTTCAATTTCCCTGATTTCAGCGTCGGTTTCCGAGCGGGAAGTTTTAAGCCGCTCCAATTCATCCGCAAAGTCGCTCAACTTTTCTAGCAGAATCGAGAATCTTCTTTCGGCATAATCAAGCTCCTTCTCGCGCAGTTCCGCTTGAAGCACATTGTATTTGTCTGCGCGCTTTGCCTGGCGTTCCAGAGAGCGGACATTTTTCTCGACTTCCGAAACAATATCGTTAACGCGAGTTAAATCGCTTTTTACATCGTCCAACTTCTTTAACGCCAGTCTTCTTCTGTGTTTGTATTTATTAACTCCGGCGGCTTCTTCAAACATTTTGCGCCGCTCGCCGGTTTTATCGTTAAGAATTCCTTCAATCATCTTTAATTCAATCACGGAGTAAGCGTTTGTCGCCATTCCCGTATCCATAAAAAGATTGGTAATATCTTTTAGACGGCAGACGTTTTTATTCAAAAGATATTCGCTTTCCCCCGAGCGGAAAATTCTTCGCGTAATCGTAACTTCCGAATAATCGGTAGGAAGTGAGTTATCGTCATTGACAAACGTAATCGAAACTTCGGACATCCCCAGCGGCTTTTTATTTTTTGTGCCGTTAAATATAACGCTTTCCATCTTATCGCTGCGAAGCGTACTGCTTTTCTGCTCCCCAAGCACCCAGCGGATAGCGTCCACCGTATTCGTTTTTCCGCATCCGTTAGGACCTACGATTCCCGTAATTCCCTTGTCGAATTTGAGAACGGTTTTATTTGCAAAAGATTTAAATCCGAATAATTCCAGTTTAGATATATACA
>JALWEC010000172.1 GCA_027036655.1 Melioribacteraceae bacterium | reverse complement strand
TGATTTCTACCGAATAAAATTTCGGTTGGGTTATAGAATCTGAAATCGTTCATTTTTCTCCTTTCAAATGTTTCATGTTGGATTATGAGGTAGCAAAAAACGGTAAAATTTTGAACTTGATTATTCAATCATTTTTATAAACTACGATGCCTATACGGTTTATATGTTCAAGCAAGTCTTTGTTCTCAATTTTGTGATTCACTGATAAATCTATTTTGTAAGGTAACAGCAGTTCGTCAAGCTCATTATCTTTCAGTCCGTAAGGCATTTACAGATACACTTCCTTCTCTTTAATTATGTTCATTGTCTCATTAAATTCGGCGAAAGCGTAGAAGTAGTAGCGGACGATTTTCCTGAAAATCTGATTAACAATTTTTTCATCATAAGCGTTAAAAATTTGGTTCCGACTTTTTATCATTTTTATCCAAATATCTTTATCGCTTATTAATCCTCTGCTGAACGCTTCGCGCGCCGCATCACGCGAGTCATTAACTGTCGGGCGTCCATGAAAATAAAAGTAAGCTTTTATTACATTCCAAGCTAATTCGTGAGTAAACTCAAAAGCATTTATAACTCCCTGTTTTTCAAGAATAGTTAACTTTTTCTTTTCGGAAAAGCGAACCGCATTTTCAAGCTGTGCAAATGCTTTTACGAAATTATTGTATCTTTGAATCCATCTAATATCTTCTTTCATATTTTTCCGCCGATTTTATTTTTAGAGTCATTTACAAATCCTAAAATTGTCATATTGTGTTCGCCGAGCTTACCCCGACTGCTTTTTTTGGGGCGAAGGTTGAAGCCGTCTGCAACATCTCTTAATCCGGTATAATTACCGGTACTGAGATTCTTCTCCCGCCAAGGCGGGATCAGAATGACATATTAATAGGTTATGCAAAGTCACCTTATAATCTAATAAAAAAGCAGGAAATATTTATCCTAAAAGAATTTCTACAACTTCGAGAGCAAAGCCGAAAACATCTCTTCCGAAAAAGCGACATCCGAAAAGATTTGCTCAACGTCAGATTGAGTAATTTTCTCAAAATCCTCCTTGCGCGGCAGAACAACTACTCCGCCGAAGTCCAAAGTTGCCGGACTGACAAGAAGCCGCTCTTCTCCTTCGGCGTAAAAGCATTTAGGGCGATGCGCCTTCCTCGGAAAAATAAAAAGGAGATGCTCGCCGTTCTGCATAGTCGAGACTAAGTTTAATTTTGTTTCTTTTGCCGAAGGGAACAAATTTGTCATTACGCCGAAAACTATAAAAAACAATTTCTCAATTGCCTCTTTATCTTTTCCTTTAATAACTAAAATTCTTCGAAGCGTATCGCGGACGGAATAAAGAGTCGCTCCCTCGATATTCTTCTCCTCGTCTATTTTCGGTAATCCCTTTTCAGTTTTTTTCCCCGCCAATATATTTCCGATGAAATTAATGAGAGGAAAATGTTTTTTCGTACCCCCTTGGAAATGCCTGTGTTCCGGCACGGAAGCGCCCGCTTCCGGTCCGTTGTAAAGAAGAAAATAATTTTCGCCGAGCGCCTCGGCTCCATTCAAAATTTCAATAAAGTTATCGCTGATTTTTTGCGGATGATGTTTGTTAAACTTTGCCGTAAAATGAACGGGAATTATCGGGAAAGGATTTACAAGAAGCGTGTAGTTTTTCGTTAATTCAATTCCTTTTTGCTCGGGATGAAGATTAGCGTCGCATAAAAAACATTTACGGTTAGCAATGCTTTTTTCATCGACCAACGCCAGAGTAGAGCTGACCCTGTGCGGATTGAACTGGACGACAACGGAAGCGTCGGGAAAATTAAACTCCTTTACTTTCAGCTCCTTCAGCGTTTCATAATTCTTTCGTGCAAACTCCCATTCGTTAATTTGCATATTAAAGAACGCATTAAATAAATCGTCGGAATCGTTCAACTTTAACTTTTCCCTGAACTCATCGCGAGTGTAAAATTTCTTTTCCATCCTTTTCCCCGTTGTTTAGTTTTTGCCTTGTTTTAATTTCGACTGTCCGCAGAAAATCTTTGTAGCGATTATTTTTATTTTCATTTTCAATTGTCAGATTGGAATCGGAATTCCCTTCCCAGCGTCTGCAAACATAAACAGGCTCGTAGATTCTTCCGATTTTATAGGAGCGGGAAACCGCAAGCATTACCGCGTAATCTTCTCCATAGCTGACGTCCGGGAATTTAATCTCCCGAATAACCGGAGTGTAAAATGCTCTCGGCGCTCCGAAGCCGTTAATTCTCAGCGCATTATTCATTCCGTTTTCGTCTGTCCATTCGGCATGAGTAATTACGCCCGGAGGGATTTCGTTTAAGTTAAAATCCGTTAGTTTGTAGCTGCCCACTACCGCGGCGGCGGCAGTCTCATAAAATTTATCAATAATTTTTCGGAGAGTAAATTCATTGATGTAAATATCGTCGCTGTCGAGTTGGACGGAAAACATTCCGCAGAAGCTTTGTTCGATTGCATAATTCCAGCAACCCCCGATTCCGCGATTTTTCTCTGGAGGAGTAATAACAAAAAGGTTTTCGTAATTACTTTTAAGTTCTCGCAAAAGCTCGGAAGTTCCATCTGTTGAGTGGTTATCCACTACAATTACATTGTAAGGAAAATCCGTTTTTTGTGAGAGCGCCGACGCTACGGCGTCGCCTATTGTGCTTACTCTGTTTTTTACGGGAATAATCACCGAAGCTTTATTTTTGAATACTGATTCATTAAAGTTAACCGCCGCGCTATCTGCTTGTAGAAAAGCTCCCAAATCTTTAAGATAATCCGTAAAGACTTTTTCCCGTTCTTTCTCTCTTTCTTTTAATGCGGATTTCTGATAATTGAATATCTTCTCGTTTCCCGGCTGAAATTCTTCTTCCTCAACAAAATAAAGGGGTTCCGGAATGCGAACAATTTCGCTCTTCCTTGAGAGAAATAATCTGAAAGAATAGAAGACGGAATATTCCGCCTCGATTGATTTCTCGTTTATAAACTGATTAAGTAAGTCTCCCCGAAGCAAAACAATTTTGCCGAAGTTAAAATCATCGCGAACTGCGCCGGACTGATAATCAATCAGAGGATGAAGAAACTCACCGTTTTTGTTCTTTTTATAAAAGTCTGAATAAATCAAACCCGCGTTGAAGGTTTCGGATAGACTAAGAAAACGCCGGATAAATAAATCTCCCAAGTAAATTTTACAATCGCTCAATGAGACAAAAAAATATTCCGACGTTCTTTCCCGCGCAATAAAATCAAGCGTTTCGCGGCTTTCAATACTCTTTTCACCAAGCTCAATAATGTTTATATCATTATTGGTGCCCGCGCTTGAATCAATTAGGTTTTTATTCGATATGAAGAAATCGGTTTTTAAAATAATTTTATTCCTTTTAAAAGTTTGTTTTAATTCCCATTATAAATTCTCTTCCCGCTTCAGGCAAGCCGAACTGTGTGTAATAGAGTTTGTCGGTTAAATTATTTATCCTAAAAAATATTTTCGGCGTAAAGGAATCAAAAGCAATTGCGTAACTAAACCTTAAGTCGGCGATTAAATAATCCGGCAATTTTACGAGAGTGTTCTGTTCCTCAAATTCATTGCCGATATAGCTGCTCTCCAGAGCGACGCCGAAGTTCGCAATGTTGTATGTCAGACCCGCGCCGGCGATTATTCCGGGAGAATATTCCAGCGTGTCGCCAAATTCACCCGCGCTGTTTTTCCCGCGGGAGTTAATCAAACTGACGTTAATTCTAAAGTCAAGATTTTGGAACAGCTCGGTCTCAAACTCCGATTCAATTCCGTAATTTCTAATTTCGCTTTTGTTTACTCTTTTATATTTTCCGTTACTCAACTTTGTCCGGACGATACCATCCTTTATGAAGGTAAGGAAAAAATCTGTTTCCAAACTTCCCTCCGCAAAATTATATTCGATCCCCAGTTCGCCGCTCTGAGCCGTTTCGGCGTGTAAATCGGGATTAAGCTCAAACTTTCCCAATGCGCCGGAATACATCTCGCGCATTGTCGGGAAACGCGTCTTTCTGCCGATGTTTACCCTCGCGCTTAAGTTTTCATCAATAGTGTAAACGGCTCCGGCGTTAAATCCGAAATCATAGGTCGGATCTTTTTTCGGCTTATCTCCGGTCAGCGGAGTCGCGGCTCCGTCAAAACTTATTCCGGCGTTCAACGCTAAATTTTTCAGCGTATGTTCAAACTCTGTTCCGATTGAGAAAACATTCTGAGAGTAACTGTTTTCCGTTACCGAAAGAGGCGCGCCGGATGAAAAATTATCCGAAATCTTTTCAAGATGTTTCGAGGTATATCCGCTGAATGCTATTTTCAGAATCGAGGAGGAACTGAGCAGCGA
>JALWEC010000171.1 GCA_027036655.1 Melioribacteraceae bacterium | reverse complement strand
CTGAAATCAATTCGCCACGCCTTACGGCAGTATCCTGATAGGAAAACGGCTTGATGTTTAATATTTCTTCTTTGGCAATTTCAGATTGGGTAAAGGATGCAATTGATTCCAGGACTTTATTAAATTCTAATTTCTCTAAAATCTCGGATTGTTTCATCAACTGATATCCGTTTCTTTTTGCGCAGTGTTCAGAAATTCCTTAAGATAATCCTGTGTGGCATTTTTATCGCCGAGGATAAAATCAATCGTTTCGGGAAGTATTTTATATATAGTGTTGTAGGAAAGCGACTTGTCGGCAACGTTCTGCGGAGGAAGATTAAAAATATGAAAGAATAAAAGAAAACCGCTAAGGAAATAAGCCATCTGCACAACGCCGAAAATTCCGCCGAGAAGCTGATTGAGAAAACGGTTAACTTTATCCGCCGGATGCGCCAACCTCTTAATTACGGAAAAAATAATCAGTACCACAAAGAAAATCAGAATACCCGCGATTACTCTTGAAAGGTTAATTTCATTATCGAAAAACCCCATCAATTTTGCGCCCAGCGTATCCGCCCAGGCTAATGCCGCCGCAATGCCTGCCGTAAAACCGATAAGCCCTATCAGCTTGCGTATTATCCCATCCTTAAAACCTAAGATGAAACCTATTCCCAAACCGCCGAGCAAAATGAAATCAATGTAATTCACAAATCAGCTCAAGATTTTTTCCACAATGCCTCTTATTACATTTCCGTCAGCTTTCCCCTTCAAAGCTTTAACCGAAGCGCCCATTAATCTACCGAAATCTTTTTTTGTCTCGGCGTTAATTTCTTGCGCTAAATTTTTAACAAACTCTTCCACCTCTTTTTCGGATAACTGTTTGGGCAAATATGTTTCAATTATCTTAAGTTCTTCGGCTTCCTTTAAGGCAAGCTCTTCTCGCCCTCCCTTAGTGTATTGCTCAATCGATTCTTTTCTTTTTTTGGCGGCTGAAGTAAGCAGCTTAATCTCATCTTCTTCTGTCATTTCACGGTTTGCGCCGCTTTTTTCAAACTCTAAAATAAGCGCTCTGATTGATCTAATTGTCTGCAGACGAATTTTATCGCCCGCTTTCATCGCTTCTTTTAAGTCTTGGTTAATTTTATCTTTCAAGGACATTTTGAACCTCCGTTCAAAAAAAAAGGCAGGCTATAAATTCATACAACCTGCCTTGTGATAAAATGTTAATTTTATTGTTTTAGCAAAGTTGAATAGTTAATTCGCCTTGCATCAGCTTTTCTTAATTCCTGTTGTATATCGGTTACAAGTCCCATCTCGGAGTTTTTATCAATTCTGAGTGAAACAATAACGTTAGGCAAAGAAACTCTTTTTTTATACATAAGCGGCTGAATCTCTTCAACTTTTACAATAGCGTCGTTAAGCTGAATTCTTCCGTCGTTTCCGACCCAGATATAGGAAACCAACCTTTTGTTTTCAATCTTTTCAATAGATTTGGCTTCCGGCAGCTGATATTTAACGTAAACGTCAACTTCTCTTAAAGTAGTTGAAACCATAAAAAAGAGAAGTAACATAAAAACGATATCAGGCATCGACGCTGTTGGGATTTCTTGTTTAGCATTCGCACGCTTTTTTTCGAATTTCATTATTACTTATTCCTTTTTTATTTAACAGCTTCAGGTTCTGCAATCGAGATAATAATCGGGATTTTGGAACGAACGTCTTTCTGTTCTTCCTCGTTCAAATCCTTGAACGGTCTTCCGTAAGTTTTTCTGGAATATTCGTCCCTAACTTCAAAATAAGCCCCTTTTACTTGATCTAAAACCTGAATGTAAACGTTATAATTTGTTTTTCTGTCAGTTTTAACGGAAACAACTAACTTTTTCTTTTTAGGAAGATTAATCTTGCTTATAATTCTTGGTTTTAACTTTTCTTTAACTTGATTAACAGAAATCTGTTCATTATTCAAAAGTACGTCGCCGGCTGCGTTAATTAATAATGCTGCCATTCTATCTTTCGACATGGGAGCAAATTCCTGCTGTTCCGGAGGAATGTATTCCGGAAGCGTTAATCCGATACCGGTATCGACATCAATCGTAGTCGAAACCAAGAAAAATAATAGAAGCAAGAAAGCTATATCTGCCATTGACGATGACGGAATTTCAGCTTCTCTGATTTTTCTTTTCTTGAATGCCATAATTATTTCTCTCGGTTAGATTATTTTTTATTCTTTTTGAATGCATATAACATATCTATAAGTTCAACGCTGCTTTCTTCCATTCCAGCAACAATGCTGTCAATCTTAGCGATAAAGTAGTTGTAGAAAATCTGAAGAATCATAGCGGTAACCAAACCGAATAACGTTGTCAACAACGCAACTGAAATACCGGAAGCAACAACGCCCGGAGAAATCTGAGCCGCAGCCGCAATAGCGTCAAAAGCTTCAATCATACCTTGAACCGTTCCGGTAAACCCTAACATAGGAGCAAGTGTAATAAAAGTTGAGATCCAGATTAATCCTTTTTCGAGGAAGCCCATCTCTAATGCGCCGTAAGCCATAACAGCTTTTTCAACCGCGTCAAGACCTTCGTCAAATCTCATTAAACCGGCATGGAAAACCGAAGCAATAGCACTGCTGCTGTTTTCACAAATTTCAATAGCTTTTTCAACTCCGCCTTCATCCAAGGCTTCTTTAATTTGAAGTACGAATTTTTTTGTATTTGTGGAAGCTTTTGTTAAGTTCCAAAAGCGTTCGATAACAAATGCAAGACCCAAAACCAAACTGAGGAGAATAGGCCACATGAAACCGCCGCCGGCTTCAAATTTTTCTTGTAAATAAGTTAAAACGCCTGTGTTCTGAGCTTGCGCAATCACATAGGTGATGCTACCAAATAATGCTGCAATTAACTGCATGAGAGATAACCTCCATTATTATATTTTTTAGTAATTAAATCAAAATCTAAGTTTTAAGATTAACGAAATATGACAAGAATGTCAATATAAAATTGGCTCTTTCCATTAATTTTATAAAGAGTTTATCGCTTCTTTCCAAACTCTTAACGCTTCTTTTGCCGCATGTTGTTCGGCGGATTTTTTATTTTGTCCTTTACCGACAGCAACTTTTTTCCCTTTCAGCATAACGGCAACGGTAAATGTTCTTTCATGATCTGGTCCTTGAACATTGACAAGTTCATAAACCGGATTTCCATAACCCTCTTTATGTGCTATCTCAAGAAGCTGACCTTTATAGTTAGAATCCTTTGAAAAATCAATAATATCAATAATCCATTTTTCAATCAACTCTTCTGTTTTCTTCAATCCTTGGTCCAAATAAATAGCGCCTATTAAGGATTCCATTGCGTCGGCAAGAATCGATTTTAATCCCGACCTGTTATTTTTTATAAAGCGTTTGTCAAAAAGAACTATTTTGTCATACTTCAAATTCAGCGCAGTTCTATACAGCGCTTCTTTATCGACAAGACGAACTCGAAACTTTGTTAAATGTCCTTCGTCGTCCTCGGGAAAATTCTTGAATAAATACTCTGCGACAACCATTCCCAAAACCGCGTCGCCAAGAAACTCCAGCCTCTGATTAGAACGCTTTAATTTGCTGAATCTTGAAATTGCCGACTGGTGCGTTATCGCTTCAAGGAAAAGGGCGGAGTTATCAATCGGGAATCCAAGCAATAATTCCAGCCGTTTTAATCTTTCTTCTAAAGTGAGCGGCGTAGTTCCCGCCGCTCCGAAAAACTCTTTAAACGTATCCCAAACAGACAACTTTACTCGTTAATTTTTTTTAACAATATCGATGCATTATGTCCGCCGAAACCAAACGTGTTACTAATAGCATAATTAATTTCACGTTCTTTCGGCTTGTGCGGCGTATAATCCAAGTCGCATTCGGGATCGGGGTCGTCCAAATTAATGGTTGGCGGAACTATGTTATTCCGTATTGCAAGCGTTGTAGCAATCGCTTCAATAGCTCCGGCGGCTCCGAGAAGATGCCCTGTCATAGACTTGGTTGAACTGACGGACACTTTATAAGCATGTTCGCCGAAAAGTTTTTTAATCGCTTTGGTTTCATTTAAATCGTTCAACGGCGTTGAAGTGCCGTGGGCGTTAATGTAATCAATGTCCTCCGGGGTTATCCCGCCGTCTCTTAAAGCTTCGCGCATCGAACGGAAAGCTCCTTCCCCTTCCGGTGCGGGTGCTGTAACATGATATGCATCAGCGGTTAAACCTGCCCCGATAACTTCGGCGTAAATTTTAGCTCCGCGCGCTTTGGCGTGTTCGTACTCTTCAAGAATTAACGTTCCGGCTCCTTCGCCCATTACAAATCCGTTGCGTTCTTTATCAAACGGGCGTGAAGCTTTTTCAGGCTTATCGTTCCAAGTAGAGATTGCGCGCGCCGCGTTAAACCCGGCAATAGACATCGGAATAATCGTCGCTTCGGAACCTCCGGTTACTATAACGTCCGCCGAACCTCTTTGAATCATAAAAAACGCATCAGCCAAAGCGTGCGACGATGTCGCGCAAGCCGAGACCGTTGCATAATTCGGTCCTTTGAATCCGTACTTAATTGAAATATGTCCCGCCGAAATATCGGTAATCAGCATCGGGACAAAGAAAGGCGAAACTCTTCGCGCGCCGCCGTTCTGAAACGCATTAAGCTGGGTTACGAATGTTTCCATTCCTCCGATGCCGCTGCCGTAAATTACTCCGATTCGTTCCAAATCCTCATTGTCCAAATCAAGTCCGGAATCATCTACGGCTTGCGTGGACGCAGCCATTGCATATTGCGTGAACAAATCCATTCTGCGCGCGGCTTTCCTATCCATATATTTTTCAACGTCAAAATCTTTAACTTCGCAAGCAAACTGCGTAGGCAATTCGGAAGGGTCAAACTTTGTAATTGTTTTTGCGCCGTTTCTGCCTTCGAGCAATCCGTTCCAAAACGTATCTATATCATTGCCTATCGGAGTAACCGCTCCGAGTCCGGTAATTACAACTCTTCTAACACTCATAAAAAACCTTATTATTGATAAAAAGATGCCTGAAAAGAAAACTTTTCAGGCTCGTAAAAAAGTTAACAAGAATTATTTGCCAACCTTATCTTTCAAATAATTAATTGCATCGCCGACGGTAGATATTTTTTCCGCGTCTTCGTCGGGAATGGAAACGCCGAATTCTTCTTCGAATCCCATAATTAATTCTACCGTATCAAGTGAGTCGGCGCCTAAGTCGTTTGTAAATGAAGCTTCCGGCGTAATTTGACCTTCGTCAACGCCAAGCTTGTCCATAATTATCTCTTTTACTTTTTTTTCCAAATCCATTTTTCACTCCTGGTTTTTATTATATGGAAATATTTAATTAGTTAAAAATCTTACATCACCATTCCGCCGTCAACGGTAATTACTTGTCCCGTTATATATGAGGCGTCATCGCTTGATAAAAACAAAACCGTTTTGGCGATATCTTCCGGAGTTCCCATCCGCTTCATCGGTATAAACTCCAGCAAAGCGTTCTGCTGATTATCGTTCAGAGATTCGGTCATCTCGGTTTTAATATATCCGGGCGCAACGGCGTTTACGTTAATACCGCGGGAAGCAAATTCCTTTGCGATTGATTTTGTAAAGCCGATTATTCCCGCTTTAGAAGATGAATAATTAGCCTGACCGGGATTCCCGATTATTCCGACAACCGATGAAATATTTACAATCTTACCGCCTCTTTGTTTCAGCATCTGTCTTGAAACGGCTTTGGTAAAATTAAACACGCTTTTAAGATTAACCCGGATTACCGAATCAAAATCTTCTTCGCTCATTCGCATCAGCAAATTATCCTTTGTGATGCCTGCATTATTTATCAAAATATCAATCGAACCGAAATCCGCGATAATATTTTTTACGGTTTCTTGAACTTCATCGAAAGAGGCTACATCCGTTTTATAAGCTTTAACGTTAGCGCCGAGAGCTGTCAGCTCCGAAACAAGTTCCTCCGCGCACGAATCGCAACTGTTATAAATAAAAGCGACGTCGGCAAAAAAATCATCGCCGATTTTTTTTGTCGCCAGTTCACGAACAATCGCTTTCCCGATTCCGCGTGTTCCACCGGTAACGATAGCTTTTTTCAATCCCAAACTTTAACCTCTACTCTATACAAATAATTAATATAATTGATTTTATTTTTTAATCAAAATCTTATTTTATGTCCGATATTTTATCAATACCGGAAAATCGAACGTTTCTATTGATTCTTTTAACCAATCCCTGTAAAACTTTCCCGGGACCTATTTCAATAAAATTATCGAATCCGTCGTCAATCATATTTATCACCGTTTCTTCCCAGCGCACGGGAGAAGTGAGCTGTTTAAGAAGCAGACTCCTAATCTCGTCGGGAACTGAAACGGGTTTAGCTGTAACATTTGCGTAAACCGGTTTAACCGCGGCGTTTATTTCGGTAACATTCAAAGTTTTTTCTAATTCCTCCCGCGCCGGTATCATCAGTTCCGAATGAAACGCCCCGCTGACGACAAGTTCCTTTACGATTTTTGCTCCGGCTTCTTTAGCTAATCTCATAACTTCGTAAACCGCTTCGGGAGAACCGCTTATTACGATTTGCCCCGGCGAATTGAAATTAGCGCATTCCACAACTCCGAGGCCGGAAGCTTCATTACACTTTTCCCGAAGGACTTCCTTATCCAAACCGATAACAGCCGCCATTGTTCCGCGCTTAACTTCCCCGGCGGCAAGCATCGCTTCTCCCCTTTTCCGTACAAGCGTCAGCGCATCTTCAAAACTTAAAGCTCCCGCCGCATAAAGGGCTGAGAACTCCCCAAGCGAATGTCCCGCGGCTCCGTCAAAATCAACATCCCCAAGCAAATTAAAAACAACCGCGCTGTGAAGAAAAATTGCCGGCTGCGTAACGCTTGTTTGCTTCAGTTCTTCCATAGGACCGTTGAACATAATATCGGTAATCGAAAACCCTAAAACTTCGTTGGCTCTCTCGAATAAAGATTTAGCTTTATCATTGGCTTCGTATAAATCTTTTCCCATCCCGACATACTGGGAACCCTGCCCGGGGAAAAGCAATGCGGTTTTGCCCATTAGTCGATACTCCAAGTAAGATAAATTGCGCCCCAAGTAAATCCGGCTCCAAATGCCGACAGCACTAACTTATCGCCTCGCTGAATCTTTTTTTCTTCGTAGTAATCGGCAAGACAAAGCGGAATTGTAGCGGCAGTTGTGTTGCCGTATTTATCAATATTGATAATAACCTGATCTTTGGAAATTCCCATACGGCGCGCCGTTGCGTCAATAATTCTTAAATTAGCTTGATGAGGGACAAGATAAGCGATATCCTCTGATTTCAGATTGTTCCGTTCCATTATTTCAACCGAAACATCCGCCATCCCTTTTACTGCGACTTTAAAAACCTTCTGTCCGTCCTGATAAATATAGTGCATTTTTTTATCTACGGTTTCATGCGACGCGGGATTAAGCGAACCGCCTCCGAGCATGTGAAGAGCTTCTTTCCCGGACCCGTCGCAATGTAGTATGGAATCTTGCACGCCGTACTCCAAATCTTCGGTCGGCTCCAAAAGAACTGCCGCTCCGCCGTCTCCGAAAATAACGCAGGTTGTTCTGTCCGTGTAATCAACAATCGAGCTCATTTTATCCGCGCCGACAACAACCACTTTTTTGTACTGTCCCGATTCAATTAAATTTGCGCCGGTCTGCAATGCGAAAAGGAATCCGGAACAAGCGCCGGATAAATCAAAACCCCACGCATTTTTTGCGCCGATATTATTCTGCACTAAACAAGCCGTTGCCGGGAAAAACATATCGGGAGAAACAGTCGCGACAATTATCACTTCAATTTCTTCCGGCTTCAGTCCGGTCTGCTCCATCAAATTTTCCACTGCGCGAGTCGCAAGCGTACTTGTTCCACCTTCTTCCAAAACGTGGCGCTCGCGAATTCCCGTGCGGGATCTAATCCACTCGTCTGATGTATCTACGATTTTTTCAAAATATTTGTTGTCAAGTATCTTTTCAGGAATGTATTTGCCAACGCCTGTAATTTGAGCGTTAACGATTTTTCGTTCTCTTTTTCTCATAGCGCTTTTACCTACTAAAATTTATTTTATTGTGAATTTTTTATCTTCTGGATCAGATCGGCTTCCTGCGATTTAGCAGCTTCGTAAATCATATTTTTGATGCCTATCGCGGAGCTTGAACCGTGACCGATAATTGTGATTCCGTTTATTCCGAGAAGCGGAGTGCCTCCGTAGTAATTGGGGTCGGTATCGTGCAAAGCTTTTTTCACGGCGGATTTTGCAATACCAATCTGCAGCATCGGAAGCAAACCGGTATTGGCGTAATCTTTAAATTTCTTTTTAAGGAAAGGCAAAACGGACTCGGCGAATTTCAGAACAATATTTCCCACAAAACCATCGCAGACAACAATATCAACGGTGCCCTTAAAAACATCTTTGCCTTCAATATTCCCTTTGAAATTTAAATCCGATTTCTCCAGCAACTCAAACGCTTCGTAAGTTAACTGGTACCCTTTTGAATTTTCCTCTCCCACATTTAATAATCCCACCGTCGGATTATCAACCTTCTGCACATAACGCATAAAAACATCGGTAAGCTTTGCAAACTCAAGCAGATGTTCCGCTTTTGAGTCAACAAAAGCGCCGGAATCCGTAATGCGGGAAAGCGTTCCCTTTTCCGTAGGAATAGGAGAAGCAATCGTTGGTCGCGAAACTCCTTTAAGTCTGCCGATGTTCAAAATCGAAGCCATTGTAACGGCGCCGGTGTTGCCTGCGCTTACCAGAGCGTGCGCTTTTCCTTCTTTAACCAATTTGGACGCTACAACAAGGGAGGAATTTTTTTTAGTTTTTACCGCTTTCGCCGGTGAATCGTGCATTGTAATTACTTCGTCGGCGTTTACGATTTCATAATTATCGCCGGAATACTTTTCTTTTTTTAATTCGGCTTTTATCTCCTCTTCTTTCCCCACAAAATAAATGAATAAATCGTGAAGATTTTCACGGAGCGCCAACACCGCTCCTTTTACCTCGACTTGGGGGGCGTTGTCGCCTCCCATTGTGTCTAAGGCAATTCTTATTTTAGAATCCGAATTGTTCATGGAAATTTAATTTTAGTCTGGGACAAACATCGATTTGCCGGCATAATAACCGCAGTTAGGACAAGCTCTGTGGCTCAATTTCATCTCGCCGCAGTTCGGGCAAGCGCTTAAAGTAGGAGCGCTGGCTTTATAGTGCGTTCTTCTCTTATCTCTTCTGCTTTTTGATACTTTTCGTTTTGGATGCGCCATTTCATCACCTTTATTAATTAATCATTTAAATCTTTCTTTAATTTCAGCAAAGGTTCCCAAATAGGATTAACCTTTTCACTTTCACAATCACACGTTTCAATGTTCAAATTAGCTCCGCAAGTCGGGCACAAACCTTTACAATCCTCGGAACAGATGTGTTTCAACGGTACCGACAAATTAATAAAATCATAAAAATCTTTAGTTAAATCGATATATGTTAAATCGGGAGTTAACTCGTAAACATTTGTATCGTCTATCTCTTCATCAATTCTTTCGGCAAGATATATTACCGTAAAATCGCCGGAAACTTTCTGCTCGTATTCGGCAAGGCATCTGTCGCAATTAAGTAAAAGCTGAGTAACAAATTTACAGCTTAAAACAATCTGGTGTTCCGAACGGTCAACCTTAACCTTAACATCCGCGTCGCCAAAAAAAGGGGCTTGCAAACCAAAGTCGCGCACATCTTTTGAAAGAGCTATTTCATGAATACCAACCGGTATTGAATTTAATTTTATCTTCATGGGCTAAGCCCTAAAATTTTAGCTTGTTAATATAAATATTGATATTTTTAGAAGCAAATAAATGATTTTCTAAAAACCGTGATTTAGATTGGACAAATATAATAAAATAGAGAGAAATCTCAAGAATCACAGCGTATTTTCGACATTCTATCTTATATTAGTTTCCCTAATTCTTCTTCCTGCATTTGCTTTAATAATTGAATATCTGTTAAACTTTTCCATTAATCTGATAATTCCGGAATTTTCCTACTTTCTGATGATTGCCTTTCTTTCCCCTTTGATTGAAGAAGGAGGAAAAATTACGGCGTATGAAATTTATTCAAAAAGAGGAAATTTTCAGAACAATATTCTGTCGATAGCCCTCATCGGTTTTCTTTTTGGTTTAACGGAAAATTTACTCTTTTACTTCGGCGCCGGTTCCGATTTTACAACTGCGGAAATAATTCACAGAGTTCTGAACGGAGAAATACTCCATTCAATCGCCCCGGTTTTTTACATCACGGGAAAAAACTCGACGCGAAGCAAACCCCTTTCTTTTATGCTGCCGGTAACAGTTCACGCCGTTTGGAATTTATTAATTTATTTTGAACTTAATACTATTTTCATTTATCTTTTTAGTTTGTTATTGATTATTTATTTAATTATTAAAATTAAGCGAACATAATTTATGGAGCATATTGGTATTATCGGAGGCTCTTTTGATCCGATTCACATTGGGCATTTAATTACGGCGCAAGCCGTTCTCGAAAAAAGAAATTTAGATAAAATTATTTTTATCCCCTGTTACGTTTCACCTCATAAAATTAATAATAAGGCGGTAGAACCTGTTCACAGAATGGAAATGGTGAAACTTGCAATCGCTTCCAATCCGAATTTCACGGTTTCCGATTTTGAAATAAAAGCGAATAAAGTTTCATATACGGTTGAAACGCTTAAACACTTCAGCAAACTTCACAAGAATATTGATTTTATTATCGGCTACGATAACTTGATTAATTTTAACAGCTGGAAAGACCCCGATAAAATTGTTGAGCTTGCCAACTTGGTAGTGCTTAAAAGAAATTTTGTCGCCCCCAGCTATTCATTCCATAGCTATTTTGCGAAAGCAATTTTTGTGGATACTCCTATAGTGGAAATTTCATCAACTGAGATTAGAAACAGAATAGGGAAAGACTTACCCGTTAATTACTTTTTAACTAAGGAAGTAAACGATTACATTTTTGAACACGGACTTTACAAGAGGAAATAATGAAGGTCAATTCCGCAACTATTGAAAAATTAAAGAAAAAAGATAAACGAATAATTTCAAGACTAATCAGCAAAGTTGAAGCAAACAACGATAACGCTTCCGAGATTTTAAGCGACATTTACAAAACCGGAGGGACATCTTACAAAATCGGGATTACCGGACCTCCCGGCGCAGGTAAATCAACGCTTACAAATCAGCTGACGAAAAAATTAATAGAGCAGGGTAAAACCGTAGGCATTATCGCCGTTGACCCGACCAGTCCCTTTACCGGAGGCGCGCTGCTCGGCGACAGAGTTCGCATGAACGAAATCGGGATGCACCCGAACGTTTTTATTCGCAGCATGGCAACGCGCGGAAGTCTCGGAGGATTAAGCAAAAAAGCAATTGACGCAAGCGATGTGCTTGACGCCGCCGGATTTGATTACATAATTTTTGAAACCGTAGGCGTAGGGCAATCGGAACTTGACATTGCAAAAACAGCCGATACAACGCTTGTTGTGCTGGTCCCCGAATCGGGCGACTCGATACAGGCAATGAAGGCGGGCTTAATGGAAATTGCGGATTTCTTCGTTTTGAACAAAAGCGATCGTCCGGGCGCGGATAACGCCGTAATGTCGATAAGAACAATTCTTCAACTTAATTCGATAAGAGACGCTGATTGGGAATTAAACATTATCAAAGCGGTTGCTAATCAAAATATCGGGATTGATGAAATTTTAGAGGAAATTTCCAAACATAAAAATTACCTTAACTCATCCGGTAAATTAGTGGAAAGAAGAATCAGAAACAATAAAATCAGAATCCGGAACATTGTTGATAACGAACTCCGCATAGAAATGTGGAATCCGGTAAGAGAAAAATTTCTCGATGAAAAAACTCCCGAAGTGGTCGAGCGGGTTATCTCGCCGTTTCTTCTTGCGGACAAGCTAATTGAAAATTATAAGTCGGATAATCAATAACTTTCACTAAAAGGGAAGCTTTGAGTCAGGTTAAGAGATACGGCAGTAAACGGATGTCGGATGTTTGGATTAATGAATGATTGGATGGAAGAATTTTTTTGTAATTTCCTTATGCGTTCTATGTTTTTACAGTTTAACTCCTTGTTCTTTTACGTTAAAGGAAAAAGGTAGAGGTAAGAAGTTAGAAGTCAGAATCTGCCAAGCTTGTCCCAACCGTTTTTGGGCTAAGTCATGCCCCAACTGCTTTTTGTTGGGAAGCGGAAAAATAGTTTTAAGAATTTATATTTTGGGATTAATAATTAGATAAAAAACTATTAGTAAACTTTGCACAATCCCGTATTATGTCATTCTGTATGGAGCGAAGCGGAATGAAGAATCTCAGTACCAGTAATTATACGGAATTTTGAGATATTTCAGAAAGTTCTTACTTTCGCCGTGGCAAACTCAATATAACAAATTCAGGTTTTGCAAAGGTCTCAATTATATTAAGACAATACGATTAAAGTTTTGCTCCGTAGGAGTAAAATCTTTGTAATAAAAAATATCTCATTAATCATAAGCTCCGTAGGAGCGAAACAGTAATGATATCAAAATTGGGGAAATAAAGTTAAAAAATATTGAATAGAAAACGGAGATTAATACAAATTATGACATTTTTAGAATTAGCCGAAAAAGTATTATCGGAGATTAAGAAACCTCTTACAGCAAACGAAATTTGGGAAATAGCAAAAGAAAAAGGTTATGACCAAAAATTAAACAAACAAGGTAAAACACCCTGGGCAACTCTTGGCGCTCAAATCTATGTTAATGTAAGAGATAAATCCAACACCGAATTTGCCTCAGTTGGAAAAAGACCAAAAAGATTTTACTTAAAAAGTCAAAAATCACTATTTGACATTGAAAAAATCGAAACTGAGGAAAATACAGAAGAGATAATTGAGAAGAAAATTAATTTTTTTGAAAAAGATTTACATCCGTTTTTAAGTTATTTCGCTTACTATCATTTAAAATGCTTTACTAAAACCATTAACCATTCAAAATCGACAAAAAAAGAATTTGGAGAATGGGTACATCCGGATATTGTTGGTTGTGTTTTTCCAATTGATGAGTGGGATTCACACGTTCTGGATCTAAGTTCTGCCATTGGGAATACTTCTATTAAAATAATTTCATTTGAATTGAAACGAGAATTAAATCTTGGAAAACTGAGAGAAAGTTTTTTCCAATGCGTATCAAATTCATCTTGGGCAAATGAAAGTTATTTGGTTGCAGCGGAGATTTCTAAAAACGAAGATTTTATAAATGAATTAACAAGATTATCATCTTCATTTGGAATAGGAATTATTAAACTTGATATTGAAGAACCTATTTCATCTGAAATAATTTTACCAGCTAAAACAAGAGATAATTTAGATTGGGAAACAATCAATAAACTGACATTAAATAAAGACTTTAAGGAGTTTTTAAAAAGAATAAAGAATGATTTGCAAAGTAATGAAATAAGAAAAGAGAAATATGATAAAATATATGAACCAGAAGAATTGGTTAAACGATTGAAAAAGAATAAATAACGACACCCTAACATTGTGTATAAGTAATGGCGGGCAAAGTGCTAAGAATGAACAATATGCGAAAAATCAACAATAGTGCAATAATGAACAAAAGTGCGGAAAATCCCGCCACTACTCATACACGTTACCGTTGTAGCAC
>JALWEC010000170.1 GCA_027036655.1 Melioribacteraceae bacterium | reverse complement strand
TTTAATTATCCTAAATTATTTTATCTTTTAACACACATTTGAAACTAAACAATTTTTCATAAATGTTAGCACAACTCAACTATCAAAAATTTACTCGAGTACATCTTTTTATCACCGGCACATTCAAACAATTTAAATACTAATTTATAGAGACCTTTGCAAAACCTGGTGTTGTCATATTGAGTTCTCTACGGCGAAGGTGTAAGCCGTCCAAAATATTTCTATATTCGATATAATTACCGGTTTTGAGCTTCTTCCGCCGTGGCGGATTTCGCTTCGCTCCATTCAGAATGACATATATTAAGTTATGCAAATCTTTCTTATAATTTTTAATTTGGAATTTATAATTGTTAAATAACTTCCTACGCAATATGCCTGATTGCAACAGCCGGTTTTAATTTGATTGCCTTCCTTGCCGGATAAATTGCCGATATAATTGAAACGACAAAAACCATAATTAAAACCATGTAGTAAAAACCCGGCTCCATTTTGGGAATCACAACCGGATTGTACCCGTAAGCTCTGAGACCTTCGGACAAAACGGACAAATCAATTCCGGTTCTTCCCGTAATTTGATTTAGAATGAAAGCAAGAAACACTCCGGTAACGCCGCCGACAAAACTCAGAAAAACGGTTTCGTAAATAATCATAATAAAAACTTTGGAACGCCTCATACCGATAGCAAGCAACATTCCGATTTCGTGAGTCCGCTCCATAATAGCCATTAACATTGTGTTCACAACTCCGAAACTGAGCGCAATCAGAATGATTATCATAAAAATCACCAAGTATTGGTCGGTATATTGCTGCATAATTTTCAAGCTTGGTTTTAAGTCGCTCCATGTCTCGACTTCAAGATTAGCAAAATCCGGATTTTTACTGAAAATCTTTTCAAGACTCGATTTCACCGGAGTGAGAAAATCCTGGTTAAGTATCCGTATCGCAATTTCGTTGACGTAATTCCTTTCCAACGACGCTTCCCGAACCAAATCGCCGCTTCTTACAAAAACGACGCTCTGATCAAACTGCGTGTTGTTGGTTCTGTAAATTCCGGCAACCCTGAAAGCCGCTGTGGTAATATCTCCGTTTTTATCCTGAAAAGTTAAAATTATTTTTGAATGAAGTTTCAAATTTAATTTATCAAGAAGTTTTTCGCCGACTACCGCCGGATTTCGCTTATTATTAAAATACTTTCCGGAGACCAATTTGGAATGGATGTCCGAAATTTGTTTTTCATCCGAAGGATTAACTCCCTTAATCATTACGCCCAAACCGTTTGACGCGCTGTTTGCCATTCCCGAAACCACAACGCGCTCAGCCGCAGCCGTAACTCCTTTTACTTTATCGATATTATCCCTTAGCGCATCCGCATCGGAAATTGAATAACTCAAATCGTAATTGGTCTTAAAGTTTTTGTTGTGAATCTGCAAATCCGCCGTTTCGGTTTTTATCGTCGATTGAATCATTTGCACAAGCATTCCGTTGGAGAACGCCAGACTGAAAATTCCGCCGACAAGGCCCAACGTTATCGCGGTAATGATAATCAAACTGCGTAATTTATTTCTCCAAACATTTTTCCACGCCAAAGATAAAATCATTCTAATCTCTCATCGCCTTTAAAATATTTAATTTATTTACCTTAACAATCGGATAAACAGCCGCGGCAAGCGCCAGAATTAAAACAACCAGCGCCTGATGCAGAAATATATCGCTTCTTAAAGCAAACGGCATAAAAGGATCGGCGCCGAAATCCTCCATCATTTTTGCGGTCTCTCCGGAAAGCTTTATCGGGTTAACATTGAAATAATAAACTATCGGAAGCGATAGAATTATTCCCGATAGCGCTCCGACAATGCTCAGATATATTGTTTCCCAAATCAAGATTAATCGCAATCTGCCTCTTCTTAAACCGACCGCAATCATAATCGCAAATTCTTTTCTTCTTTCAAGCGTCATCATCAGCAGTGTGCCGAAAATCCCAAACCCGATTATTACATAAATAATCCCGAGCATAAAAATCCCGCCCGACCTGTCCGTTTCGATCACCTGAACTATTTCCGGACTCATCTGCATCCAAGTCATAACTTCGTATTTGCCGCCGACAGCGGCTTTAATCTTCTCCGCTTTCTCTGAAAGATTATCGCTGTTATTATCTGAAAAAATCATCGAATAAGAAGTAAGACCTTTACCGACATCGTAAAGATTTTGAGCGGCTTTCAAAGGAAGATAAATCATCGAAGAATTTATCTCCTTGCTCGGAAGATGAAAAATTCCCACCACCGGAAATAATCCCGCGGCGGTTACACCGTGATACCCCTGCCCGAGAAGCACAACGGAATCTCCGACGGAAACGCTCAGAAACGAGGCAAGTTTATCACCGACCAATATACCGTTTCCGTTATCCGCAATAAATTTTCCTTTGATTATTTTTTTGTTAATGTTGGAAACTTTTGTCTCTATGCTCGGAACAATTCCGTTGACAAAAACGCCTTTGGTATGCTTCCCGGCGGAACACAACGCGAAGGAAGCTAATCTCGGGATAAGAAACTTAGGATGAAACTTCTCTAATTTTTCAGTTAGTTCTTTGTTGTTCTGAAAAATCTTCTCAATAGATTTCTTTTCCCAATAACCTTTTTTATGAATTTGAATATGCCCTGTGGTCAACTTCACAGAGTTGCTAATCATATTTTTGTAAGAGCCTTCCTGCATTGAGCGGGTAACAATCGCGAGAATAACCGCAATCACAATTGAGGAAGCCGTAATTATTGTTCTTCTTTTATTCCGCCAAAGATTCCGCCAGGATATTTTATATATGCTCTTCATTATTTCAAATGCTTCATTCTGTTTTTGGAAAAGAAACTGTTTGGAATTGGTTTATTAAAAACGATGTTCGAATAATGAAATTCCGTTGAGCGCCCTTCTTCCTGATTGTCAACCATTTTCATTGTCATCGGCAATAATCGTCCGCTTACCTTTTGAATATCGTCTGTCGTCTGAGTATATTTCAGCTCAATATCTTCGTCAAAATATTCCGCTTTCAAAATCATGTAACCTTTTTTTGAAATCCATAAATACACTTTTCCCCAAACAACCGCTGCGTCGGACTTAGGCATCAGTTCAATTTTATAGCATGTGTAATTATTAATTTTTTCCCGACCAACAATTTTATGCTTGTAATCGGTAACAAGCGAATTTTGCTTCAGTAAATCATTATTCTTAAAATCGCTTCCCATCCATGATTGTCCCATCATAGAAGGCGGAATTTTTATTATTCTGTTAATAGAAGGCATGTAGTTCCAAATCTCGTTGTATCGCTTCAGAAAAACCTGTCCCTTATCTCGAGCGGGAGCCGTAATATAAATCAGATAAAAGTCAGTGCCTTTAGACCAGAACTTCATTGAAATTTCTCTCGTCCAATCCGGACGAACAATCAGCATTGTGCTTTCCCCCTTGCTTGTTTTGCCGAGAAGATTTTTATTCGCTTTATTTACAATCACATCAGCGTTCTGTGCGAAACCCAGGCTGAAGGAAATCAGCGCTAATCCCAAAATTATTTTTTTCATTTCATCATCTGTTTTTGACTAAATGTTCAGTCAAAAAATAGGGAATTACACTTTACAATGCAACAACAATTTATTATTTTTGTCCGAACAAAATAAAGAAGTTAAATGCCGAGAACAGAATCGCAGAATATTGAGAAACGACTTCAGACCAAAACCAAAATATTAAATACGGCTCTGATGCTTTTTGCACAGAAAGGTTTTTCAGCTACAACCATTGAAGATATTGCCAAGAAAGCTAAGATTTCAAAAGGATTGGCTTACAACTATTTTAAAAGCAAAAAGGAACTTCTGCAAGCGGTAATCGGAATGATACAGCCGATGCTTGATGAAATGTTTCAAGCGGTTGACGACGCTCTTCCCCCTTCCGAGCAGATTAAGAACTTAATCAAAGTCAGTTTTGATTCAATAAAAAACGAAAGCGATTTTTGGAAATTTTATTTTATGATGTCCGTTCAGCCCGATATTCTTGAGCAGGTTTCCAACTTTTTCAATGATTTCATTACGGAAGGAATGTCCGTAATCGAAAAACTTTTCAGAAAATGCAAAGTAAAAAATCCGAGAGCGGAAGCTAAAATACTCGCCGCCATTCTGGACGGAGTAGGATTACACTACCTGCTTATGCCGGAAAAATATCCGCTCGAGTCCGTAAAGAAAAAGCTCCTTGAGCGCTACTCCGATGAAAACTTCTGCGGGGAAAAGTAGTAAGCAAAAATTGTCTTCCGGATTGTTTTAATCCTTTAATTATCTGCAAACTAAACCACACTCTCGCCACCGTACCGTCAGCCGTGGCGGATAATTTTTAATTAAGACTTTTGCGTCA
>JALWEC010000169.1:8042-13863 GCA_027036655.1 Melioribacteraceae bacterium | reverse complement strand
CCGTGATCTTTAATCAGATGACGAATTCTTTCGAGAGAAAGAAAAGCCGAATGCCCTTCGTTCATGTGGCACACAAGCGGAAGAATTTCCAAAGCGTGTATGGCTCGCATTCCTCCTATCCCAAGGAGTATTTCCTGCTGAATTCTGGTTTCGTTATCGCCGCCGTACAGAGTTTTCGTAATGTCTCTATCCTCTAACGAATTCTCGGCTACGTTTGTATCGAGCAAGTAAAGCGGAATTCTACCGACGTCAATTTTCCAAATCTGGAAATAAACGTCGCGTCCGGGGAACTTTAATGAGAGCTTTAGCGTTTTACCATCTTTATCTTTAATAAGCTTCATCGGCTGATTATAAAAATCATTATTCTCATACCGCTCATGCTGCCAGCCGTCCGCCGTTAAATACTGCTGGAAATACCCTTCTCTGTAGCACAAGCCCATCCCGACAAGCGGAAGTCCCAAATCGCTCGACGATTTAAGATGATCGCCGGCTAAAACGCCGAGACCGCCGGAATAAATCTGTAAGCTTTCCGCCAATCCGAACTCAGCCGAAAAATAAACGATATAAGGTTTATCGTGAGTTTCAAAATTTTTCTGATACCAAGTAACCTCGTTAAGGTAAACCTCCATTTGAAGATAAACGCGGTTCATATGCGAAACAAAGCCGTCGTCTTTCGAAACCTCAAGCAACCGCTCCTGACTGACTTTTCCAAGCAGTTGTACAGGATTGTGGTTAAGCTTCTTCCATAATTTTCTGTCTAATCTGAGAAAAAGATCGGTAGCGTCTGTGTTCCAAGCCCAATATAAATTGTTGGCAATCTCGCGAAGCGGCTCCAAATTTTCGGGGAGGGAAGGTTTTACATTGAAAGTACCGATTAAATTTATCATTTTATAACTCCAAAATTCTTGAAATAATATTTTAAGTTTATTACTAATTAAAACGAATTGCAAATATAAAATAATAGAATTTATTATATGAACTTTTTATTAATCGCAGTATTGGCATACATAATCGGCTCCTTTCCGACCGCGTATTTACTGATGAAAAGAAAAGGAATTAACATTTTAAGCGAAGGGACAGGGAATGTCGGGACAATGAATGCGCTCAGGGTCTCCGGCTCGAAAATTACCGGAGCGCTGGTTTTTATTATTGACTTTGTTAAAGGTCTTCTTGCAGTTTTCCTTACAGGCGCTCTTTTCGGGCATTCATTTTTATTTTTGATTACGGCTTTGATACTTGCCGTCGCGGGACATTGTTTTTCCGTCTGGCTTAAATTCAAAGGTGGTCGCGGACTCGCAACGGCGCTCGGCGGTTCGGTGATTTTTGTTCCCGTAATTCCCGGGCTATGGATTTTACTTTGGATAATAACTTATGTTTACAAGAAGAACATCCACTTTGCCAATGTTTCGGCAACATTTTTATTGATGCTCCTCGTTATTTTTTCGGGTGATATTCTTTCCAAGTATTCGATTTACAAACCGGAATCGGTCTTTAACTTTTCTGCAACAATTTCGGTTTTACTTGTTATAATACTCGTTAAACATATCAAACCTTTGAAAGAATATTTCAAAAATGAAAAAGAAAAAATTTTAAGGAAAAAATAAATGAATAAGTTCAAAACTATAGTTTACTCGACTTTAATTACAATCTTGCTTGTCTCGGCAGGTTTTTCCTACATCTATTTCAAGTATATAAATCCCCAAATGGAGAATAAAAAGGTTGTTGAAGCGGATACGACTTCGGCGTTCACACATCCGCAAAGCGCCGAAAATACAAGGGATATTAAGGACAGCTTAAAAATAAAGTCGGAATTAAACGATAAGATTTTTTCAAGCAGACAAACTATAATAACAAAAACCGTACAAAAAGTTAGCCCCGCCGTAGTTGGGATTAACGTTACGAAAGTAAAAAAATATCGCGACCCTTTTACCGCCGACCCTCTTTTCCGTTACTTTTTCGGTGACAGAATTTATCAGAAGGAAATTAAAGCTCTCGGTTCCGGCGTAATAATTTCGCCCGACGGATATATTATTACAAACGATCATGTCGCGGGAGACGCTTCGGAAGTGATTGTTACAATGACCGACGGTTCAAGGCATCCGGCTAAAATTATAGGGACCGACCACGCTACGGATATTTGTCTTTTGAAAATCGACGGTAAAAATCTCCCCTATGTAAAAATGGGAAACTCGAACAATATATTAATCGGCGAATGGGTAATCGCGCTCGGCAATCCTTTCGGTTTGTTTGAAATAAACGATAAGCCCACTGTTACAGTCGGCGTTGTAAGCGCAACAGGAATGAACTTAAACGCCGTAGGCGGCAGGTTCTACATCAACATGATTCAAACCGACGCGGCAATTAACACTGGCAACAGCGGCGGTCCGCTGGTAAACGTACTCGGAGAATTAATCGGGATGAACACTTTAATTTATTCGCCTAAAGGCGGAGTAGGAAGCGTCGGAGTAGGATTTGCCATCCCCGTTAATAAAATTAAAAAAATAATTACACAGCTAAAGAACGCCGGGAAAGTGGAAAGAGATTTCTGGACCGGAATTAAAATTCAACCGATAGATGAACGGCTTGCAAAATATTTTAAGCTCTCATCTCCGAAAGGCGTTATTATTACAAGCATTGCGCCTAATTCCCCCGCCCAAAAAGCAGGACTTTTAGTAAGCGACATAATAGTCGGCATAGATAAGTTTATCGTTACAGATGATAATTCTATCATATCCATACTTAACCAATATTCCACAGGCGATGAAATTAATGTTAAAGTTTTACGGGACGGCAAAATAAAATCATTCAAAATGAAATTGGAAAAGCTTCATGATTAAAAGATATACGCTTCCGGAAATGGGAGCCATTTTTGAAGATAAATTCAAATATTCGACTTGGCTTAAAATAGAGCTGCTCGCGGTAGAAGCAAGAGTGAAAGCGGGCGACGTTCCCGTTGGTGATTTTGAAATCATTAAAGAGAAAGCGGATTTCGACGTTGACAGAATTTTACAAATTGAAGAAGAAACCAAACACGACGTAATTGCATTTTTAACTAACGTCGCCGAGTATGTCGGACCGGCATCGCGCCATATTCATTACGGAATGACCTCTTCCGATATTCTTGACACCGCGCTTTCCTTTCAGATGAAAACCGCCGGAGAACTTCTTCTTAAAAGAATTTTGGAACTTCAGGAAATCTTAAAAAGAAGAGCGCTGGAGCATAAAAGCACTTTAACAATCGGACGAAGCCACGGAATTCACGCCGAGCCGACTTCTTTCGGACTGAAGTTTGCCCTTTGGTATCAGGACGCCAAAAGAAACGAGAAAAGATTGCGCGCCGCAATCGATACCATTTCAGTCGGACAAATTTCCGGAGCCGTCGGAACGTTTGAACACCTTTCGCCGAAAGTCGAAGAATTCGTCTGTGAAAAAATGGGACTAAAACCGGCAAAGGTTTCCACGCAGGTTATTCAGAGAGACCGGCACGCGGAGTTCTTAACTACTCTTGCGGTTATCGGCGCGTCGCTTGAAAAAATAGCCGTTGAAATAAGACACTTGCAGCGCACGGAAGTTCTTGAAGCGGAAGAGTATTTTTCAAAGGGACAGAAAGGTTCTTCGGCAATGCCGCACAAACGTAATCCCATTGTAAGCGAAAGAGTTTCAGGTTTGGCGCGATTGCTCAGAGGCAATGCGGCGGCGGCGATGGAAAATGTTGCGTTGTGGCACGAGCGCGATATTTCACACTCCTCCGTTGAGCGCGTAATCGTTCCCGACAGCTGTATCACACTCGATTATATGCTTCATCTTATGACGAAGCTTCTTGACAATCTTCTTATTTATCCCGACAAAATGCTTCGGAATTTCAGATTAACGCGCGGACTTGTCTATTCGCAAACTCTTCTGCTGAAACTGGTTGAAAAAGGCGCGACGCGTGAAGAAGCATATAAACTGGTACAATCTCCCGCAATGGAGGTTTGGGCTAATAAAGATTTAACTTTGAAAGAGGAGTTGCTGAAATCGGAAGAAGTTAAAAAGTATCTTTCCTCCGATGAGATTGAAGAACTTTTCGACGAACGTAAGATGCTTAAAAATATTGATTATATTTTCGAAAGATGTTTTTCGGAAAATTAAATCTTATAAGGATAATAAACAGCCCGATTAATTTTTTCGTGGGATTTTTATTTTTCTTAATATTATCAAGTGCGATTTCACGCGCACAAAATTTCCCAAACAATAGAACGCTTTCATCCGCAATATTAAAATTAAGCGAATACGCGGCGTCCCCCGAATTTTATAAGCTCCGAATAGAACGCGGAGAGCTTCAGGCGATTGATTCGCTTTATGCAAAAGCCGTGTTACTCAACAAATCGGATACGAGCGAAGCCCTGCTGGCGCTTACCTTTGCGCTCCTTCCCTTCCGCGAGATGAATCTTAAAATTCCCCCATTTAATTCAAGATTATCGCTTAAACTGCCTACAGTCGGGAATGATTTTTTCCAAAAAAGGACGGAAAATCTTCCGAGACATTTCCTTTACGATTCGCCCGACACTTTCGGAAGCGACACGGACAAACTTTCCCATTTTTTCGGGAACGCATTTATTTCCTACAATATAAACTTTTTTAAAATGAGCGAATTTCTCGGTATCTTTGTGGAAAGTTTTGAGAAGTTATTTAAAGTCGGCGGAGCTTTCGACGCGAGAGATTTGGAGACAAACGCTCTCGGAAAAACTTTCGGAGAACTGCTGTCGAATGGATATAAGATTTTTCCTTCGTCAATATTTATCATTTATTCAGCGAGGAATTTAATAACGCCATGAAATCAATATTAATCATAGACGATGAAAAGGAAATTTGCGAAAGCATAAAAATGATTCTCGATTATGAGGATTATTATTCGGAATATGTTACTGATCCCCTTTTGGGGAAGGATAAACTAAAGTTCTCCGAATTTGCTGTAATTTTGCTCGATATTCAAATGCCCGGAATGAACGGCTTTGAGTTCTTGGATTGGATTAAAGAAAATGAGATTAAAACTCCCGTGATTATTATTTCGGCGCACAGCAGTTTGGAAAACGCCGTTAAAGCCACAAAACACGGCGCATTCGATTTCCTCGAAAAGCCGATTGACCGAGATAAATTATTAATAAGCGTACGCAATGCAATTAAGCATTACGCAATTTACAAGGAAAATCTTGAACTTAAATCTACAATCGAAGATGAGTGGGAAATTATCGGTTCGAGCGAAGCCCTGAATGAAATTTTACAGATAATCGATAAAGTCGCCCCTACCGACGCCCGAGTTCTGATAACCGGCGAAAACGGAACGGGCAAAGAACTTGTCGCGCGCGCCATTCACCGAAAGAGCAAACGAAAGGATGAACCTTTTATAGAGGTAAACTGCGCCGCAATTCCTAAAGAGTTGATTGAGTCGGAACTTTTCGGACATGTAAAAGGCTCATTCACTGGAGCGATTAAAGACCACATCGGCAAGTTTGAACTTGCGGATAAGGGAACGCTCTTTCTTGATGAAATCGGGGATATGAGTCTTGACGCTCAGGCAAAAGTATTACGCGCATTGGAAGATGGGAAAATACGAAAAGTCGGCGGAGACGATTCCATTTCCGTTAACGTCAGAGTTATTGCCGCCACAAATAAAAATCTGACTGAAGAAATTAAAGCGGGCAACTTCCGGGAAGACTTATTTCACAGACTTAACGTAATTCCGATTAATATTCCCCCTTTGAGAGAACGCCGTGACGATATTCCGGTTTTAATAGAATATTTTATTAATAAGCTGCATGTAAAAAACGGACTTCCCAAA
>JALWEC010000169.1:0-8032 GCA_027036655.1 Melioribacteraceae bacterium | reverse complement strand
AATCGAAGTAATTAAAAGTTTGAACTTTACCGGAAATATCCGGGAACTGAAGAATCTTGTCGAACGCATAATGATTATGGTGCCCGACGAGGTTGTGAAACTTGAGGCGGTAAAAAAATATCTTCCGGCTGATGTTTCCGAAGTTGACGGTTTGTTTGATTCCGCAAACACTTTTGCCGAGTTCAAAGAGAAGACGGAGAAAATGTTTATTGAGAAACATCTTAAACTGAACAATTGGAATATCAGCAAAACCGCTGAATCGTTGGGTATCCAGAGAAGTCATCTCTACAATAAAATAAAAAAATACAACTTAGAGAAACAGGAGAACTGAAATGAGCGAAACAATCTTCTCCAAAATAATCAAACGTGAAATTCCGGCTGATATTGTTTACGAAAACGATACTGTTCTCGCTTTCCGAGACATCAATCCGCAAGCGCCGGTTCATATTTTGATTATCCCAAAGGAAGAAATTCCAACCGTTAAAAATCTTGACCCCGCTAAACACGGAGAGATTCTATCGGCAATGCACGCCGCCGCAAACGAAATTGCGAAAGCGGAAGGAATTGCCGAAGACGGATTCCGCTTGGTTTACAACTGCTGCAAACACGGCGGACAGGAAGTTTACCATTTGCACATGCACTTGCTCGGCGGAAGACAAATGAAATGGCCTCCGGGCTGATCTATTTCTCTCTAGTCATTGTTATTCTCGGAGTATTGCCACGTCATCTCGTCATAGTCAGCGTTATTGCGAAGGCGGAGATTGCGACTGCTGAGGCTCCGCCTTGGCGTACTCACATGGAAACATGCAAACGCTGAATGTTCAAATGAGGTTTAACGGCTGAGATTAAATATTAGTGAGATTGCCACGCTTCACTCCGTTTCGCTCGTAACGACGCTTGTTTTTCTAACAGTATCGCATTTTACTAAAGCGTGTTCGCAACCCGCCTATTAGAAAACAAGCCAACACTAAACTTTATCAAAACTGAAAATGTTTTATATGCTCCCCTTTCGTCCCGATTTCAGTCATTGCTTCAATCCCAATTTGCAGATGCATATCCACAAACTTACTTGTTACTACTTTATCCGATTGCTCGGTTTTAATTCCTTCCTTAATCATAGGCAAATCGGAAACCAGCAGCAAAGCTCCGCGCGCGATTTGGTTGGTGTACCCCGCCACAAAAATTGTTGCCGTTTCCATATCGATACCGATTGCACGGTCTCGACGAAGCTTTTCTTTAAATCCGTCGTCCCATTCCCATACTCTCCGGTTTGTCGTATAAACAACTCCGGTTCTGTATTCCATTCCTTTTTCGATAATCTTGGACGATACAAACTTGTGAAGCTTAAATGAAGGAAGCGCGGGAACCTCAGGCGGCATGTAATCGTTGCTTGTTCCTTCGCCTCGTATTGCGGCTATCGGAAGTATGAAGTGACCGATTTCGGTAGTTCTTTTCAGTCCGCCGCATTTGCCCAAAAATAGGACGCCTTTCGGCTGTCGCGCTACAAGCAAATCCATAATTGTAGCGGCGTTAGGAGAACCGATGCCGAAATTAATTATCGAAAGTCCCTCGCTGTTTGTTGCGCTCTGCATAGGACGCGTTACCCCTTGAATATCGGTATTAAATCTTTCGGCAAATTTTTCAACATAGTTGCCGAAGTTAGTCAGCAGCATATAATCTCCGAAATCATCAACCTTCATCCCCGTGTAGCGCGGCAGCCAATCTTTCGCAATATCTAATTTTGTAATACTCATATTATTCCTTTATTAAATTTAATTTTCTTAATAAAACTACAAACAGATAACCTATTAAAATTCCCACCGCAGCTCCAACCACAATATCGGAAGGATAATGAACGCCAACATACGGACGGGAAAGAGCTACCAATGTAGCAACAATGTAAAGCACATATTTATATTCTTTGTAAAGCAATGAAAAAAAAGCGGCAATCGCAAAGTTATTAACCGCATGCGAAGAAGGCATTGAGTAAGAACCTGTGCAGCCGACAAGCAGGCGAACATTCTCCAATGCGTTGCACGGACGAACTCTCCCGATCATATTTTTCAGCAGGGAACTGCTAATCTGGTCCGAAGCCGTAATTACAAGAAGCGCGGTAACGGCTGCAATCTTTCCTTTCCGCCCTCCTTTGAAAAATAAAATCGCCCAGAGAGTGATGTACAATAAATACCAGTTGTGCACATCCGTAATAAAGACGAAAAATTTATCGAAAAGAGGATTCGCCAAATTATGGTTGATTAAGAAAAAAACCGCGGTATCTATATTTTGTAAGAGTTCAGTCATAAAGTTAAATTGCCTATAAAAAAGAGGCTGTCCTTTCGGACAGCCCGTAAGCTTAATCCATTAAAAGGACGTCTTTTATTCTTTCCATTGCCCAATCTATTTCTTCCTTCGTGATAACCAAAGGAGGAGCAAACCGGATAACGTTTTCGTGTGTTTCCTTTGCGAGAATTCCTTTCTCCATAAGGGCTTCGCAAAATCTTCGCGCTCCGCCGGCTTCGTTATTCAGCTCAACGCCAATAAACAAGCCGCGCCCGCGGATTTCTTTAACATGCTTTGAATTAACCACACGCAATTGTTCCCTGAAATATTTGCCGAGTTCGTACGACTTTTCAATCAAGTTTTCTTCCACAAGCACTTTAAGCGCTTCCCTTGCCACAGCCGCTCCGAGCGGATTGCCTCCGAATGTGGAGCCGTGGTCGCCGGGATGAAAGACATCCATAATTTCTTTGCTTGCCAAAAACGCCGATACGGGATATAATCCGCCGGATAAAGCTTTCCCTATTGTTACACCGTCGGGACGAATTCCGTCATACTCGAACGCAAAAAGTTTACCGCTTCGTCCGAGTCCCGATTGAATTTCATCAGTAATCAGAAGCACATTATTCTTCTTGCAAATTTCATACGCTTCTTTCAAATAGCCTTCCGGAGGAACGATTACTCCACCTTCGCCTTGAATCGGCTCAACAAGAAAAGCTACCGTGTTCTCGGTAATCGCTTCTTCCAAAGCTTTCGCGTTTCCGTACTCAACATTTTTAAATCCCGGAGTAAGAGGTCCGAAACCATCTTTGTACTGCTCTTCTGTTGAAAAAGAGATAATCGTGATGGTTCTTCCGCCGAAGTTATTTCTGCAAGTTATAATTTCGGCTTTATCTTCGGGAACTCCTTTTACTTTGTAGCCCCACTTGCGAACGGCTTTCAAAGCTGTTTCAACAGCTTCGGCACCGGAGTTCATAGGCAGAACTTTTTCAAATCCGGTCAGTTCGGAAAGTTCTTTGTAGAGAAGCGGAAGCTGATCGTTGCGAAATGCGCGGGAAGTAAGCGTAACCTTTTCCGCTTGATTTTTCAGCGCATCCACGATTCTGGGATGACAATGCCCTTGGTTAACAGCGGAATACGCCGCGAGGCAATCCATATATTTATTCCCTTCTACATCCCAAACCCAAACGCCCTGAGCTTTATCGATAACAACATCCAAAGGATTATAGTTGTTAGCTCCGTATTGGTTTTCCAATGAAATATAATCTTGTGTGTTCATTTTTCTCCCATCTGTTTAATTATTCAATAAATTCAAGATTTTAAAGTTAATCTAAAATCAAAATATTCCCAAACGTTAAATCCCGACAATTCAAAACTAATTTTTTTCTAAATCCCGAAAGGATTATTCCGCCAAGGCGGATTAATGGAATTTCGTTAACATTAATTCCTTAACAGTAAAATTCTTATTATATTTGGCAAAATATTTTTCCACATACTCTATAGTCCTTTGTTGATAAGAGTTTCAAAAATTATTTTTTTGTTCAACTTTTTCCCTTTTTCTTTCCGGCTTGTCCAAAACAGGTTATACTAAGCTTTCTTGTATTTCTTAAATAAAAAAATAAATTGAACTGCGTTCGCAGTTCTTGTGATATGAGGATTTATTTTTCTACGGATTTAACCCATAGCTATTATCAATTAAAGCGCTTCGCTCTTTTGAAGGGAAATGTTAAATTTTTCAATCTCGCGGTTTACAAAAACCGAAGTTGAAAAATCAATATTTTAACAATCTAACTGTAAAGCAGTTGAATTAACGGAAACACTCTTTTTTATTTTTTCAAATTCAAGTTTGCAGTATTATCTTCTCTATAGTTTTTGTCCTTAATCTATTATCAGTAAACTTTGCGTTATTTTTAGCAGAATATTTTCCCTAAATACTCTGAAGTCCTTTATTGGTATAACTTTTAGAGATTATTTCCCTCAGCTCTTTTCATTTTTCGGTTCCGGCTTGCCCGGGTTAGATTATACTACCTCAACGGGAGTCGTATGTAATTATTAAAAACCTTTGCATAACCTAAAGTTAGCATATTGAGTCCGCCAAGCTTGTTCCAACTGATTTTCGTTGAGGACGTAGATGGAAGCCTTCCGAAATACCTCTAAATCCGGTATAATTGCATGTTTTGAGATTCTTCTCCCGCTTCGCCTTGGTAGAATAAACCATTCGGATTCAACTATTCAAAGTTAAATTTTTTCCATATAAAAAAGAGGACATAAAATTTGCTTTATTTACACATATATCCAAAACACAGTCTGCCTGCCCTCCGCATTTTGCGGAAGGATAAGCAAACTGTGCTACAATAAACTGTTTATCATTAGAAATTTCCGACTAATAATTTTTCAATGACAATTTTGCGTTTATCCTCAACTATGAGTTTTATTTCCAATAATAAAGAGCGGCGGGACCTAATTCATCTTCAATTTCGAGAAGACGATTATACTTCGCCAACCTTTCGCTTCTGCATGCGGAGCCGGTTTTCAAATGTCCTCCGTCCATCGCCACGGCAAAATCGGCTAAGAATGCATCGCTTGTTTCTCCCGAACGATGCGAGATAAAATAACGCCATCCGGCATCTCGGCACATTCTTACTGCTTCAATAGTTTCGGAAACCGTTCCGATTTGGTTAAGTTTGATCAATGATGAATTGGCGGTTCCTTCTTTTATTCCGCGACTGATAAATTTAACGTTTGTTACAAAAATATCATCGCCCACAACTTCCACTTTATCTCCTAACTTTGCGGTAAACTTCTTAAAACCTTCCCAGTCGGCTTCGGCAAGAGGATCTTCCCAAAGAATGATAGGATACTTTGAAATCCATTCCTCGGCGAGAGCGATCAAATCATCGTCGGTTTTCTTTCCCCCGCCGGACCATTTTAATTCATAAGAACCTTTCAGGTCGGTTGAGAAAGAACTTGCCGCGCTGTCAAGACCGATTGCAATATCTTCGCCGGGTTTGTAGCCTGCTTTCTCAATAGCTTCAATAATTGTTTCAACGGCTTCCTCGTTACTTTTCAGATTAGGAGCAAAGCCGCCTTCGTCCCCAACTCCTGTTGATAATCCGCGCTTCTTCAAAATGCCTTTTAACGTGTGAAACGTTTCTGCGACATAGCGTAAACCTTCTCTGAAATTTGGTGCACCAACAGGTATTGCCATAAACTCCTGAATATCGACGCTGTTGTCGGCATGCTCTCCGCCGTTTAAGATATTCATGCAAGGGACCGGGATTCTTCTTGCGCCCGCGCCGCCAAGGTACTGATAAAGCGGAACTTTAGCGGATTCGGCCGCAGCGCGAGCCACCGCCATTGACACTCCGAGAATTGCATTTGCGCCCAAGTTTGATTTGTTTTCCGTTCCGTCGGCTTCAATCATCTTTTTATCGATCAAAGCTTGCTCGTGCGCCGGCATTCCCATAACAACTTCGGATAAAACTTTGTTGACATTTTCTACCGCTTTTAAAACGCCTTTCCCTCCGTATCTGCTTTTGTCTCCGTCGCGTAATTCAACCGCTTCATTTTCGCCCGTGCTCGCGCCGGAAGGGACAGAAGCGACCGCTTCCGTTCCGTCTGATAGTTCAACATAAACTCGCACCGTGGGATTCCCCCGCGAATCTAAAATTTCCATCCCTCTAACGCCGGTTATTTTGTTATTTAACATTTCATCCTCGTTTTTTTTATGAATTATTTAGTTTAAAAAATAATAAAATTACATTAAAAATTTTACTTAACAGATTCAAATATGTTCCATAATTAACAATTTAATTTCTATTAAAAATCTTTGTATAGCAAATTCATATCATTCTGCTTTCGCCCCGGAGAAAAATGTTTTCAACTTAATAAAATGATCATTCTCATTAGAATTTTTTCTAATCTAAAATTTCTAAGAAAAAGACTATTGTTTGTAACGTAGATTGCTTGCAATCTGCGAAAAAACAGCATAATGCTAAATTGCACCCACAGTCCGCCGTGGCGGAGACCGTTCGCAAGCTTACTAATCTCCGCCTTAGGCGGACTGTGCTACAAATAGAACGAGTATGATTTTCTCATCTGTTTTTTTTGCCTTAAATTAAAGTTTTTTCTATTAGCCAACTTTTTGTTTTTTAATAAGTTAGCTGTACATACTCCCTAATGGCAGTCATTAGAAACTTTCAGCCTAATGACAATTTTGGGTTTATAAAACCGGTGAACCGGTTGAACTTCATTTCTTTTACGTTTTAACCCCATAGCTGAAGCAATGGGTTAATAATAAATAGCCCCTAAGTTTAGGACTAATCGGCATTTATTATTCTGACTTGTTTTAAAAGACCCGATGTGTTTTTATTGCGAAATGATTTTAAAATATTATCTTTGAGATAGATTTTTTTTTATCATTAAGAGAAGGCTTTGCATAACCTCATAAAATGTTATTCTGAATGGAGCGAAGCGGAATGAAGAATCTCATAACCGTAATTATATCAAATTTAGAAATTTTCGGACGGCTTCCACTTTCGCTACGGTGAACTCATTATGACAAATTTAGGTTATGCAAATGTCTCTTCCATATAAAATTAATTGTAAAAATCATTTAAAGGAGATTTAAAATGAATATTAACAGATATCAAGATATTTCGCAAATCGACAAGGAAGCAAAAAAAGATTATATCGACAGACACTCCCCTTTTGTATATGCTGAAGGTAACGCTAAAAAAGGAGAGAAATACAAAGTAAAAGTTAAAGTCGGAAAAGAATATAAACATCCGGATGATTTTGACCATTACATTGCTTACGTTCAGTTATGGGACGGAGAAACATTCCTTGCGCAAGCTGATTTTGTAGCCGGCGCTTTAGGAAACCAGCCCGACCAGGTTGAAGTGGATTTTTATGTTGTCCCTCAGAAAAAGAGAATGAAACTTACCGCAATGGCATACTGCACAAAACATGGTTTGTGGCAAAGCGACGAAGTTGTAGTAGAAGTTGAAGAATAAATAATAACAAATATATTTACAGAAAAAGCTGTCCGTAGAAGACAGCTTTTTCTTTTTTAAAGACTTTCCCGAATATTCATCAAAATTGAAAATCGCTCCTTAAACCTTCCAAGATTCGTCCGGCACGAGCAATAACGCCAGCAAACCGTAAACACCTGTAAAAAGAATTAAAATATAATCAACGGCGGAGCTCTTTTTCTCTGTTCGGAACTTGGAATCAATGATAAAATAAACAATCAGCGATAAGATAATTCCGATTAGGGAAATTATTCCCGTAAATTTAAAATAAAAGTTTACAAATGTTGTGTGGCTGTTTCTTAAAGATAAAGCGAAAGGAGCAACCGCTTTTAAGAAAGTCCCCGCGCCGGTTTCCCATTTATCAACCGTCGATTCGGAAATCGTCGCAATCGTTTTGTATTTTCTGTTGGTAACAATAACTTCACTCCCAGAGTCCTTACTCAGAAGAATAGTTCGAATAAAGATATTCCCCGAAAACCGCAACTGTGTATTTCTGTAATCGTAATCTGAAATCGGAAGTTTTACCAATTTATAATTATCAAACGAGACAAGATAAACTTCGCTTTTATCCGTGATAATTACGGCGTGAAATTCCTGTAGCCTAATTTCCGTTACCAGAATGTAAACCGGATGAATATTTTCCGGCAACTGTTTTACATTAACTACAGGCTCCCCTTTTACTTTCTTGATATGAAAAAGCTTGTTAGCGGAATCGATAACAA
>JALWEC010000168.1 GCA_027036655.1 Melioribacteraceae bacterium | reverse complement strand
TGCGTGTTCGATGTCATTATTTCCGTTGTCATAAGGTTTCATTGTGGATGGATTTCCCCAAATCCCTTGCGCGGGGAAAACAAAGCCCTTTTCCTTCAACGCATTTGTAAAAAGCAAACTCGGCTTTTCTTCAACCGAGTTGGACTCGCAATTAATAAATTCCATTCTTTCTTTTATCCTGAAAAAGTCCTTGGGCATACTCAGTTTCGGTTGGTCCGGCTTTGATTCGATTAGAGGAAAAAGCTGAATTTGTGAAGTTAAAATATCTTTCGGTTTTATATTAAAAAAGATTGTGTTCTTTTTTATTTCATCAATATCCAGTTTAACTCCGTTTAACGAATCAGGCATAATACCATGATAAAGAAGATTACGGTAATAATATAAAGGAGCCAGCTTCTCAAATTCTTTTCGGGAAACTTCACGGTTTTTATTGTCAAACCAATGAACTCTTTTTCCAATGGCTTTCATCTTTATAAAATCGTTCTTCAGCGAACTATAAATAAAGTTTGTGGGTCTCACCCGTTTTTCAAAAGTCATCCAATAATATTTCGGAACAGCTATCGAGAAAACCATTACTATTGTCAGAAGCAATATTACTCTGGAGAATTTTATGATTTTCATCTGCCGCCTCTTTTAAATCTGAATCCCGAAAGAAAAATCAATGAAAATTCCAAAACCGCAATAAGCAAAAACCACTGCAAAGAATGGTTGTAATTTTCATAACCGTCTGCAAATAAGTAGTAGGAAGTTGTTGCGTAGCCGAAAAGAACTAATACCGCGCGTCTGATCCAGAGCGGGTCAACCATTGCTGCGGCCACGAAAAAATAAGCGACAAATCCCGCAAAGAGCCACGGCAAAATCGTTTTAATCTCGCTAACCACAATCTCGGAAGGATAAAAGTGAGCCGTTACAATCGCAAGCAAAATTGCAAAGAAAAGTTCAAGCGCCAAAATAATTATTGTTCCGTAACCGATCATATAAAACAACAACCGGTTTTCCTTCAGCGGTAAATGCAAAGTCAGTTTCAATCTTAAACTGTTTACTTCCGGATAGAACTGTGAAATTCCCAACGCGAGACCGATTAAAACCGGAATGTAAATAAAATCGCCGTAAAAAAGATATTTCTTAAAAATCACATAATTCCAGACGGCGTTCGCATCGTTAAATTCGGAAATAGCTCCGAGATTTAAGAAAATCGTAAGCGCCGAAACAATTCCCACAACCGCGGCAATCAGAATTATCCATCTGGTCTTTAACCATTCTTTGTATGCTAAAGATAAAAACATTTCTTCTCCTAATATTTTCCCGTAATTCCAACGAACGCGTCTTCAAGATCCATTGGAACTTCTTCTAAATTTCCAAAATTGATGTTTTTGTCCTTAAGATATTTTTCAACTGTTTCCTTCGATTTGAAAGAATAAATCGTAACCATATTTTTAATCTGTTCAAAGTTTTCAACAATTTCATCTTTTTCAAAAGACAAATCCTTTGCGCTTTCAAAACGGTATTGTTTAAAATCCCGCTTAAACTCCTTTATCGGCATCGTGAGAACGACTCCCGAGTAATCAAGGATTACGCAATCTTCCAGAAATCCTTCCAAATCCTGAATAATGTGCGACGTAATAAAAATCGTCTTTTCTTCGGATTTTGCATATTCGGCAAGATAGTCAAGAAACAGCCGGCGATATCCGGCGTCCAATCCCATTGAGTAATCGTCGAGTATCAGCAAATCGGGATCCTGCGCAAGCAGAAGTCCGAGCGCAACCTGAGAACGCTGTCCGCACGACATTTTGGAAAGCGGCTGATTAGGCAAAACTTTCAGCTTTGACATCAATTCAAAATAAGGCTCTTTTTTCCATCTCGGATAAAACTGCGAATAGAATTTTTCAATTTGAATGATATTCATAAAGGAATACTGAATATGTCCTTCAATCAAAAAACCGACTCGCGCTTTTGTTTCCGGGGAAAGTTTATATGAATCCTCTCCGAAAATCAAACACTCTCCCGATTTCGGTTTAAGGAAACCATTGAGAATATTGATTGTCGTCGTTTTACCGGTTCCGTTTTTCCCGAGTAATCCGAAAACGCTTCCTTTCTTTATCTTAAAGTTCAGGTTTTCGTAAACCTTCTTTTTTCCGTAATAATGCGTTAAATTATTTACCTCAACAACATATTCCATTAATTACCGCGCTTTATTATTTTGAAATTCAGCCGCCGAAAGAACTCTTCCGTCCGGCTTTGATTTATATGGATTCGGTACTTTCTTTATCTTACCTCCACGGAAATGTACCGTCATGACCGGAGATGAAATTGCCGCTTTCACTTTATCAAGCGAAATTAATTTAGGATTAAAATACACGAGCGCTTTCGGACCGTTTATATATCGGGTAGCGAAGCGCACAATCCCTTTCTCGCCGGAAAGATGACTTACCAGATATCCGAGACGACGCGCAAGCGCCGGGTTAGCGGCTTCAGGCATAGAATAAATCAAAACCTTTAACTCCTCCGGCTTATACTTGCTGTAATGATTAAATTTTCTGTCATAACGGCTGAACATTTGCGCCAAGTAATCGCTTACGGAAATTTTCCTTTTCACCTTAAAGTCGGGATAAACATCAAAATCAATATCGTTTGATACTTCTTTTCCGTCGGAATATTTAATCGTTACCTCTTTGGCTTCCATCGCCTTCCTAATTTCTTCCGGATTGGTAACAGCAGCATTGTAATAAATATCAGCTATTATCGGTTCGCCGAAATGTGTTGCGATTCCATAAACACCTTTGTCTTTGCGCAACGCGTAAACAAGATTAGTGTGGTCCACTTTATCGAACATTTTTTCGATTCTGAACTCCGCTACCGTAACGGAATCAACATTATCGGTGGGGTTAATACTTCTTACTTTCATCCGCATCGGCTGAAAAATTTCGCTCTTAATTTTTTCAGCGTTCGTAACTTTCGGATCGTAATAAATTTTAACGGTGTGGGAAGTTGCGTAAGCGTCCAGCCCTTTTATTCCTTTAAATCTTCTTATCTGATTTTTAAATGATGTTGCGCTCCCGAAACATTTAACCGTTTTCAGTCCCGGAATTTCAAGCACTTGTGCTTTTTCAAGTTTATCGAAACCGCCCCATCTTTCGGATAATGTTGCAAACTCAAAATTATTGGCGAAGAATAATCCGCCTGCAATCAGAAGAACCGTGATTATCGGGACAAGGTGCTTAGGTGTTTCTTTACTGCTTACCATAAGCGTATTGCTTACGGGACAGGCGTAAACGCAATCCGTACAAAGATGACAATCAACGTGCGTAACGGTTTCATACTCGGAAACTTTAATTCCTTCGGGACAACTGTCGTCGCAAAGCCCGCACATAGTGCAAGTTGACGGCTTCCGTTTTATCTTAGTCAGATTTAGCCCGAAGCTGCGCATGAAACCAACTTCGGTAAACATTCCTACCAGTACAAGACCGCCCAAAAGCCAGACTAACCCGAGGTCGGCGCCCAATAATCTGAGAAGAAAATATAATGCAAATACTACAACTGTCGGAATTATATTATTGAAAATATTTGTAATCGCTCCAAGCGGACAAAGATACTTGCACCAGAATAATCTAAAAAATATTGCGCCGAGGATTGTAATAATAAGTGCGGGTAAAGCAAAGTAAAGGACAATGTCGCGACTTGAAAATCCCGTAACCACAGCGTAGTAAGGGTCAAACTCCTTACAGAAAAGCTCGCTGCTTGTCATCGTAAAATATACCGAGACAAACAGAAGAACATATTTAAAAACTCTTAATCCCCTATCCAAACCGTTCGGCATCTTGATTCTTAAGTGAAATTTATCTCCGATTTTTCCCAGCCATTCCGAAACCGAGCCAATCGGACAAATGTAACTGCAAAATAATTTTCCGAATAAAAATGCGCCTATAAGCAAAAATATTCCGAGAAAAATTTGAGTCTCACCCATTGTGCAAGAAAGTGAACCGAGGTTCAATTTACTCATAAATGCCGAAATACCTCCGAACGGACAATACGCCTCGAAATCCGCCACATAGCCGCTATCAAATAAAGGACGCACTGCAACATAAACGATAAGTAATAAAATTATTGATTGAAATGCAATTCGGAGTGTATTTGTATATCTGTGTTTTTGCTTAAACTTTTTAACCTTAATCATTATCTACCTTTAATAGTAGTTACCCCGAGATTGCTCCCGGGGCAACTGGAAGAATTGTGTAAAGAAATTATTAGATTATTTCATTAGAATCATTTTCTTAGTAGCAGAGTAACTTCCCGTCTTCAAGCTGTAGAAGTAAACGCCGCTTCCTAATTTTGATGCGTCGAAGTGATATTCATATCTTCCTTTGTTCATCTCGGTATTAACCAATGTTGCGACTTTCTGTCCCAACAAATTATATACCGC
>JALWEC010000167.1 GCA_027036655.1 Melioribacteraceae bacterium | reverse complement strand
ATCGCATCCTGGGGCTGAAGAAGGTCCCAAGGGTTGGGCTGTTCGCCCATTAAAGCGGTACGTGAGCTGGGTTCAGAACGTCGTGAGACAGTTCGGTCCCTATCCTCTGCGGGCGTAGGATACTTGAAGAGATTTGCTCCTAGTACGAGAGGACCGGAGTGAACGAACCTCTAGTGCACCAATTGTCGCGCCAGCGGCATCGTTGGGTAGCTATGTTCGGAATGGATAAGCGCTGAAAGCATCTAAGTGCGAAGCCAACTCTGAGATTAGGTATCCCTTCCCGACTTTTTTGTCGGGACTAAAGACCCCTTGGAGATGACGAGGTTGATAGGCTGTAGGTGTAAGTGCGGTAACGTATTTAGCCGAACAGTACTAATTGGTCGTGAGACTTAACCAATTTTATTAAAAAATATATTCTAATTCAACTCTTCCGATCTTAAATTTTGATTAAAATTTTTGGTGGCTATAGCTAAGGTGATACACCTCTTCCCATTCCGAACAGAGAAGTTAAGACCTTAAACGCCGATGGTACTGCGTAGGCAACTGCGTGGGAGAGTAGGTAGCCGCCAATTTTTATTTTAGCCCGTTTCGCTTTGCGATTCGGGCTTTTTTTTTGTAATACTATTTGTTATTATTATATATTGATAATTAATAAATAATTTTGAGGTTCCAATGAGATCGTTTAAATTCTTGATTTTTTATTTTTCATTATTTGTATCCCTTTTTGCGCAAGGCTCGGCAGGGACTTCCGCTAAGTTTGAATATAGAAAATTGATTGATATGGAATCAGCGGGGATTTTAGAGAAAGGTTTTGTTGCAGTTACAACTCATGCTTTACCTTATGGCGTTGTAGATATGGGGCTTGAAGTCGGGGTTTTTGAGAATCTCAGTTTTGGGATTTCCTACGGTGGGGAAAATATAATTGGGGATTCCAAAATTAAATGGTACAGCTGGCCCGGCATCAATATTAAATACAGGTTAATTAATGAATCGGAATCTGTTCCTGCGGTTGCTTTAGGGTTTGATTCACAGGGAAGAGGAAGAGAAAATAAAGAGTTAAAACGGTTTGATTATAAATCGGATGGACTATTTGTTGCGGCTTCAAAAAATTTTAATTTTCTTGGTTATTTAAGTCTGCACGGAGAAATTAATTATTCAGTGAGAAATGGCGATGGCGACAGAACTCCGAACTTGAAAATCGGGCTTGAAAAAACATTCGGTAAATCTGTGTCTTTTTTAGCAGAATACGATTTTGCGCTTAATGATAATGGGGAACTTTCATTTGGAGCTGGGAAAGGATATCTTAACTTTGGACTGAGAGCTTCTTTAGGCAAAGGGTTAACACTCGGGGTTGATTTAAGGAATATGCTGGAAAATAAGAAAATAAACTCGGCGGTTGCCGAACGTGGAATATTTTTAGAGTATGTTTCACCTATTTTTAATTAGCTGTACAAATTTTAGCCATTGAGTTTTTATTATAGACAAAACCTTACGGGTTTTGTCTTTTTTTTTATCCTAAAATATCGAAACACTTTGGCACTTAAATTGTTGTTCATATAGTAAAGAATAACAGGAGTTAGTCATGAAAAAAATAAAAATACTTAGTCTGATTCTATTGATGGGATTTTCGCTTTCAGGTTGCTATACGCAGATTGCAAAAGAAGATCCATACTCTTCGGAATACTCACAGGTGAAAAGTGAGAGAGAAAGTAATTATTCCAATTCGGATAATTACAATCAGTCGGGACAAGATAATCAATATTACAGCGATAATAATGATTCTACTTATTATTCCGATCAAGCTGGAGAATCCGCATATTACAGGGATCAGAATGACGATGACGGCAATACCTACATTAATAATTATTATTTTGACGACGATGATGATTTTTTCCCGAGTTACAGAAGATATTTCTGGGGATATACTCCCGGTGTTACGATTATTGATTTCGGATATGATCCTTGGAATATTTATTATTGGGGAAGTTGCTGGACATGTTATCCCCCCTATTATCCTCCGTTTTATAATCCGTACGGTCCATATTATACTGGCTACTGGGGCTGGTACGATCCATACTATTCACCTTATGTTTGGAATGACGGATATTACAAAACAAGAAGTAACAGATATTACGCAGGATTACGAAACAGAACATATCTAAACGGAAGAAGCGGACGAAGAGGCGGCATTATAAGGCGTACGAGAGGGACAGTAGCAAGAAGAGGCGTAAGCGGCAGAAACGGAGTTACTCGCGATGAAGGAGTATCGCGCAGAGCGTCAAGAGTGAGCAGGGAGGTTAATCTGGATAACTTATCAGCAGGACGCGCCGGGGTAAACAGAGGTAAACGCTCAACCGTAAGCAATGGACGCAACGGAAGAAATCGTCCCGTCAAAGGAATCGAGGTTAGAGAAAGTCGCAGAGATAAAATAAACAGTGGCAGAACTCCGAGTCCCGTAGTTAGAAAGAAAAACTTAGGCAGAAGAAAAACCGTTGATGCCAAAAGAAAAATTAAAAATCTCAACAGAAAATACAATACTTCAAGAAGATATAAAGATAATGAACGAAGCGGAAGAAATGAGAGAAGGTATCAATCTGAAAGGAAAAATAAGAAAGAAAGCGTACGGAAGAAGGAAAATCGTTCTAGCAGATATTATGTTCCGCCTGCACAAAAAAGAAAAAGTTCTTCGGAGAAAAAGTACAGACCGGCTCCCCCGAGAAAAAGCTACACGCCTAAGCGCGAGACTTCAAGAAGTTACTCCTCTCCGAGAAGAAGCGAGAGAAGCTATTCCTCCACGCGTAGCAGAAGTTCATCGTCAAGCAGGTCGTACTCGGCGCCTTCGTCCTCAAGCCGTTCTTCGGGACGCTCATCGAGAGGTTCGCGTAGCGGTTCATCAAGAAGTTCAAGAAGAAGATAAGAAGGAATGGAAATGAAAAACAAAATATCAAAAATATTCGGTGTAATTTTTATTCTAATTATTGGCGGTACATTTTTAAGAGCGCAAACTTACAACGATGCGCTTCGCCTTGCAGAGCCTGGAATTATTAATTCGGCAGCAGCGCTTGGAATGGGCAATGCGACAATGGGAGAGGATATTGGTTATTCGAATTTCTTAAATAATCCTGCCGCGCTGGGGTTGGCAAACAGTACGGAATTTGTCCTTTCTTTTAATTTCGATTCGGTGGCTTCCGATAATTCCTTTTTTAACAATAAAACTAATGTTAATCAAAATTCCAACGGAATAAGCGAGTTGGGTTTTCTCTATAAAGTTCCGACTTCACAGGGAAGCATGGTTTTCGGATTCGGCTACAGTCAGATTAAGGATTTTAATAATATTACGCAATTCAGCGGATATAATCCGTCCAATACTTCGATGATTCAGGATTTAACTTCCGTCAATTCTCAGCTTACATACGACTTGCGCTTAAGCCATGGCGTTTATGATTCCGGCGGCAATTATCTTTATGACGAAACTTTGATTAACGGCGGTTTGCAACAGGAAGGAACGATTCAGGAAAAAGGAGAATTAAACACATGGCAGTTTTCTGGAGCGGTGGAAGTGGCAAAGAATCTTTACGTAGGAGCGACAATAAATCTGCTGGGCGGAAAGTATTCCAACGACAGAGAGTATTCCGAAATTGACACAAAGAACCTATATGGAAATAATTTACAGATAGACCCGGACGACCCGTTAACTGTTGATTTTCAGGAGTTTGACGTAAATGACAATATATCTTGGGATATTGACGGTTTGAATTTAAAAGCCGGTTTTGTTTACGATATGTCCGAAAAGCTTAGGCTTTCCGGTGCAATCCAAACGCCAACAAGCTACGATATTAAAGAGACTTACTTTGTTCAAGGTTCAAGTTACTTTAAAGATAATTACGGATATGACGTTAGTCCGCAAACGAGTAAGTCGGAGTATTCCGTTTTAACTCCGTTTGTTTACTCCTTTGGCGTTAATACGTTTTACAAATTTATTACGTTAAGCGCGGAAGCCGAACTGCTCGATTATTCTCAAACCGAGTTCACAGACGGCTTTACAGAACCGGAAAGAATTCAGAAGAATAAAGACATCGCAAATACTTTAGGTTTTGCGCCGAGATTAAGATTCGGAACGGCTATTGATATTCCTGACGCCGGCATTACTTTGAAAGCGGGCTACATTTATGCTTATTCCCCTTTTGTTAATGCGCCAAAAGAAAACAATAAACAATATTTTACAGGCGGGATTGACCTTTTTACCGATAATGTTTTTGTAGTTGATATTGCAGGCGCATACGGATATTGGAAAGATTACACTGATATTTACGGAGAGGGCGTAGCGAGAGTTAACAGAGATGTAACGGATTTGAAAATCGTCGCATCGTTGAAATACAAATTCTAAATTTTAATATAAAAGAAGGCTTTGCATAACCTACTTTATATGTCATT
>JALWEC010000166.1:2624-4446 GCA_027036655.1 Melioribacteraceae bacterium | reverse complement strand
GTAATTATGTGGGGACCGGACGATAAAAACGAAGCGGAAGCTATTTCTTCGCTGATGGTGAATAAAGCCTACCTCGCTCCCCCAACTTCGATTGTGGAAATGGGCGCTTTCTTTAAAAATGCAAACCTGACTCTCGCAAACGACAGCGGACCAATGCACATTTCCGCCGCAGTCGGAACTCCGACATTAGGACTTTTCGGACCGACAGTGCCTGAGTTTCAAGGACCTTTCGGCAAAAAAAACGACTACATTATTTTGGACGATTTGGATTGCATCAGATGCAACCTTCTGAAATGCCCGCGCAACAAGGAGTGTTTTTACAATATCGAAACTTCGTCGGTTACTGATAAGATGAAGAGGATGCTGAACATTGCTTAAGAAATTGGAAATAGCGCTCAGGAAATTGCTTGTGCTGATTTTATCCGGAAAGAAGCGGGAACGGAAAGTAAGCGCGATTCCGAAAAACAGTGTTAAAAGGATTCTCCTTATCCGGCTGAACCGAATCGGAGACGCGCTTGTTACCACTCCCCTTATCACCTTGCTTAAAGAAAACCTCGGATGTTCAATTGACATTCTTGCAGATAAAAAGAACTACTTCGTTTTTGAAGGGAATGAATTTGTAGATAATCTGTTTGTTTTCAAAAAAGGATTAAAAGGTTTTAGAGAGTTTGTTAAAAACGACAGAGAAAATCGGTACGACGTAATCATAGACGCGCACGACGATGTTTCGACAACCGTTTCTTTTCTAATAGAGCTTTCCCGCGCACCTTATAAATTAGGTCTTGCAAAACAAAACCACACAATTTATACAACTACAATCCCCCGCCCCGATTCAGTTAAAGTTCATGTGGTCGAACGAATTGCTTCTATCGCGAAAGCGTTTGGAATAGAGCCGGAAAGGAACAAACTTAATATAATTTATCGGCTGAAAAAAGATTCAGAAAAATATGCCGATGAGTTCATCGCCAAGAACAAGTTAGGAAACGGTTATCTCGTGGGAATTAATATCTCAGCCGGAAGCGACGCCCGTTTTTGGGGAGTCAATCGATTTACCAATTTGATAAATTACTTTAAGAAGTTCAATGTTTCTACTGTACTTCTTACCGCCGAGAAAGATTACGAAAAAGCGCGAGAAATTAATTCCGCCGCCGAAGCGCCGATTTTTATGAGCAAAAATTTCAACTACTTTGCCGCAATGATTGCCCGTCTCGATTTTCTTTTTACACCCGACACCTCCGTAGTGCATCTTGCGTCCGCATACCGAATTCCGACGTTTGGAATTTATGTTAAATTTGAAACCGACGACGTAATCTGGTATCCGTATAATTGCGCTTACGAAGCGATTGTAACAACCGAGCCGAACTTTTCAAATTTGGAATTTGAATCTGTAATCAAAAAGTTAGCTCCGTTTTTTAGCTCAAACTACAACTCGGGGAAACATTAATGAGATTTGACATCCTCACAATGAAAGAGAAACTTCAACGCCCGCTTACGCTCGACGGCGCAATGGGAACGCTGTTAATCGAACGGGGAGTTAAACCGTACAGAAACTTGTGGACTTCAATCGCTCTGATTTCGGATTGGGAACTTGTAAAAAATATTCATCGGGAATATTTAGAAGCGGGGGCGGAAATAATTACGACAAACACATTCAACACAAACCCATATTCGGTGGAATCCTCCCGATTCGAAAAACCATCCGCCGAGCTTGTTGCTTTGGCGTACAAAGCCGCCTACGAAACAAGAGAGGACGCCGAAGTTCTTATTGCAGGCTGCAACGCTCCGGCTGAGGACTGTTATCAAGCCGAGCGAACAATTTCCG
>JALWEC010000166.1:0-2614 GCA_027036655.1 Melioribacteraceae bacterium | reverse complement strand
CTGGAGTACAATCACAAAAAGCATATTGAATTGCTTTGGGAAAGCGGCGTTGATATTATATGGAACGAAACCCAAAGTCACGCTGATGAAATAAACATAATAGCGGAGTTCTGTGAGACCAACAATCTTCCTTACGCGGTCAACATGTTTTTTCTCGATAACTTAACTCTACTTTCCGGCGAGAACATTATTGAGTTCACAAAGAATCTCAAAGAAAAATTCCCGAATATCATTTTGGGATTTAACTGCATCTCTCCGAGAGCAATCTATAATTTACGCGAAAAGTTTAGTCCCGATTTCAACTGGGGATTTTATTTGAATTGCGGAAAAAGCGACATTCATGAAGGAAAGATTACAGAAAGAATCTCTCCCGATGAATATATTAAACTTGTAAAAAAAACAGCCAACGAATTTAATTTGTATATTGGTTCATGCTGCGGCTCAACACCGGCGCATACAGAAAAAATAAAGGAATATTTAATTGCACAAACTGATTAAAAAATCAATCGCCAAAATAAACCTCGGACTTTTCATAACCGAAAAACGGGACGACGGTTTTCATAATTTGGAAACAATATTTTATCCGATAAACGACCTGTTCGATTTGATAACGTTTGAAAAATCGAGCGAATATTCTTTTTCATCGAATACTGAACTAAAATTCGATGAATCAAACTTAATCTACAGAGCCGTAAAATCCCTTGAAAAAGAAACAGGGAAAAAACTTCCTGTCTCGATTTATCTGGAAAAGAAAATTCCCTTCGGTGGCGGGTTGGGAGGCGGCAGCTCCAACGCTGCTACAACGTTAATGGGAATGAACAAGCTCTACCACTTGGATTTGGAAGAGAAAGTCCTGCGCAGAATAGCGTTGCAGCTCGGTTCCGATGTCCCCTATTTCCTTCTTTCAAAACCCGCTCTTGCCAAAGGACGCGGCGAAATTTTAATGCCGATAGATATTAAAATCAAAGGAATAATTCTTATAATAAACCCCGACATTCATATTTCGACAAAGGAAGCGTTTTCACAAATTCGCCCGAGAAAACGCTCGATTCAGCTTTCCCGGCTTACGGAAAATAACGAATTCAACTGCGGCAGCGTTGCGGAAACTCTATCGAACGATTTTGAGAAATACGTTTTCAACAAGTATCAGGAAATCTCATCAATTAAAGAAGCGATGTTAGAGAAAGGGGCTAAACTTGCAAGCATGAGCGGAACAGGCTCAACTGTTTACGGCGTGTTTAATTCAATTCATCAAGCCATGCTCTGCTCTTCCGATTTACCTTCCCATTACAAAAAATTTGTATCTTACGACCATGGATAATCGTGAAAATATCAAAATAAAAAAGAAAGCGGCAATTCTTTCGGTTGTTGTTGGGATTCTGCTTTTCGGAGTTAAATTAGTCGTCCTTTATTTAACCGGCTCAACGGCTGTTTATTCAGACGCCGCAGAATCTGTTGTCCATATTGTCGCAACGCTCTTTGCTCTTTACAGCATATATCTTGCCGCAAAGCCTCCCGATAAATCTCATCTTTACGGACACGGCAACATAGAGTACTTTTCCGCCGGCATCGAAGGAATGTTAATTATCGTCGCGGCGGTTGCAATTTTTTACGAAGCCATTATTAATATTATTAATAATCATTCTCCCGAAAACTTAGGCGTTGGAATGATTATCCTAATCGGGATTTCACTTACCAACCTTTTGCTCGGTTTTTATTTAATCAAAAGAGGAAAAGAAACAAATTCCTTGATTTTAACTGCGGACGGGAAACATATTTTAACGGATTCGGCTACCACGCTCGGAGTTTTCTTGGGGTTGATGCTTGTCAATATTACGGGAGTTCCGCTTATCGACCCGATTTTCGCAATGTTTGTAGCCACAAATATTATTTATACGGGAGTCCGATTAATCAGACAATCCATCAGCGGATTGATGCTCGAAGCGAATCCCGAAAAACTTGAAAAAATCGTAAGCCGTCTTCTTGAGATGAGAAGCGACAAATGGATTGATATTCATCAACTCCGTTTTTGGGAATCAGCCGAAAAAACTTTTATTGATTTTCACTTGATTCTTCCCTATTACCTTACGATTAAAGAAGCGCATGAGATTGAAGACGCCATTGCCGACGGTTTAAAAAAACTTTTCGAGCAATGCGAGGTTAGAATTCATCATGATTTCTGCAATTATAAAATGTGCAAATATTGTCCCATGAAAAACTGCAGCGTTCGGAAAGAGCCGCAGAGCGTAAAGATAGAATGGACGATTGAAAAATTAATCGCAGAACCTCTCGACGATTTAAGGAACCATTAGAGAGTTTCATAGCCGTACATTACCCGCATTCCGTTACAGGCAGATTGCGCTCAAATACACAAAATTATGGTAATTGCGAGGAGCGGAGCGACGTGGACCCGCCTTTGGCGGATTCACCGGTAAACTTACCGTTGTAGAACGTTCAATAGCAGTTTAACGGGTAAAGCTGAATATTTAGGAGATTGCCACGACAATCCACTATAGCGGATTGTCTCGCAATGACAATTCTTTTTTTTTTTAATTTAAACGTCATTGCGAGGAGCGGAGCGACGTGGCAATCTCCTACCGAACATTTGAGCAAA
>JALWEC010000165.1 GCA_027036655.1 Melioribacteraceae bacterium | reverse complement strand
CGTAATTAACCGGATAATACTTATGCGAAAAGTAAAATGAAATTCCCGCCATTGTGATATAGCTTGCCAATGTGGCAACCGCCGCGCCGAAAATTCCCCATACCGGAATAAAAATTACGTTTATCACAATATTTACAAGCGCTCCGCTGAATGTAATGTAAGGGAAATATTTGGTTTTCTCCTCGATGTAAATTCCCGCTTGGAAATTAACATACATCCCGTGAAAAACATAAGCGAGCAAAATAATCGGTACGATGTAAACTCCCGCCCAATATGCTTTCCCGACAAGGAAACGCCCGTGCAGAAGTTCAATGCGTGCAAAATCGTCAATGTAAAGGGAAACAAAAACCCAAAGAAGCGCCGCGACGGTAAGGAAAAGCGTAAGCACTTTAGAGAAAATATCCTTGGCGTTTTTATCATTTGCGTTGTTCAGGAAAAAGGGCTGCCACGCGTATTGAAACATTGAGACAAAAAGCATCATAAAAATGCCGAGTTTATAGTTTGCCGAATAAATACCGAGAACCGCTTTTCCTTTCATCGCAAGGACGAGAGGTCTGTCAATAACCTGTACTATCATCGCCGCCATACTTGCAGGAAGATAAGGAATCCCAAACTTTAGAATCTGTTTCAGGTACGGAACATTAATCTTAAGTTCGATATGTTTGATGATGTCGGGAAGTAGCGCGAGCAGCGAAAAAAGAGAAGCTGCCGCATTTGCTATAAAAATTCCCTCTATTCCGTAATGTTTAAAACTGATTAAATAGATGTTAAGAAGCAGATTGATAATAATATTTGTGATTTTAATAAACGCAAACTTCTTGGTTTTCCGCGCTAATCTGAGATGCGCAAAAGGAACAATCGAAAGCGAATCCAAAAATAAAATAGCGAGCACATAATAATATATCTGCGCATGAGCTTCTCCGAGTTGCGTTAAATCGATTATCGGATTTCGTACGAGATACAATAATAGCGTAAAGAGAACGGAAGTTAACCCCATTGTTAAATAGGACGTGGAAAAAATCTTTTTAAGATTTGATTTGTCAACGGACGCGTACTTCATAAACGCAGCATCCATTCCGTAAATATATACGATATTCAGAAACGCCAAGTAGGCGTAAATGTTGGAGTAAATACCGAAATCCGCCGCGGCAATGAGATTAGTGTAATAAGGGACAAGTAAAAAACCGAGGAACCTGCCGATAATCGTACTAATACCGTAAACGGCGGTATCCTTTGAGAGTTCTTTTATCTTAGAGAACATTCCGGCTAACCGTTTGCTTTTTCTTCTGCCGCTTTAACTATATCCACATAAAATTTCGGGGGACGTACGGGGCGCTTAGTCTCGGCGTCTATAAATAAATGCTCGGTAAAGCCTTCCGTAATTATTTTGTCCGTACCTTCTCTTCTGATTATATATTCAATACGCACTTTCGGAGAAGACTCCAAAGAATAACGGGCTTCTATCTCAAGCAAGTCATCGTAGAAAGCGGGCTTTTTATATTTGATCCCCGCCTCGATTAACGGAAGCTGGTAACCTCGTTTTTCCACTTCGCTGTAGGGCAAACCCAAACTGCGAAGCAACTCCGTTCTTCCGACTTCAAAATATTCAAAATATTTCCCGTTGTAAACAAAAGTCATTGCGTCGGTATCGGCGTAACGGACTCTGATAACGTGCTTATGAATAATCATACTTCACCTGAATTTTTTGAGGATTATTAATTTTTCCGATTACCCTTCCTCATAAACGCCCATCTTCCCGAATTTTTCAAGTCGTGAATTTATCAGTTTAACTTCGGAAAGTTTAGAGAGAGCCTCAATCTCCTCAATCAAAATGTTTTTTAAAGTTTCGGCGGTTTTTTTGTGGTCTTTATGCGCGCCGCCAAGGGGTTCGGGGACAATTCTGTCAATTATTCCCTGCGACAGCAAATCGTTCGGGGTCAGCTTAAGCGCTTCGGCAGCCTGCTCCTTATAATCCCAACTGCGCCACAAAATACTGGAACAAGATTCGGGACTGATAACCGAATACCAAGTATTTTCAAGCATAAGGATTCTATCGCCTACGCCGATTCCCAAAGCTCCGCCGCTTGCGCCTTCGCCGATAATAACGACAACTATCGGAACTCTCAGCCGCGACATTACAAAAAGATTTTTTGCAATCGCTTCGGCTTGTCCGTGTTCTTCCGCCTCCAATCCCGGAAAAGCTCCGGGAGTGTCAATCAACGTAACAACGGGAACGTTAAACTTTGCCGCAAGCTCCATTAATCGGCGCGCCTTGCGGTAACCTTCCGGATTAGGCATACCGAAATTTCTGTAAAGATTTGACTTAGTGTCGCGTCCCTTCTGATGCCCGATTATCATTACCTTTCTTCCGTCGATTTTCGCAAAACCGCCGATGATGGCTTTATCGTCGCCGTAAAGCCTGTCGCCGTGAAGTTCAACAAAATCTTCCGTCATAAGATAGATGTAGTCCAATGTATAAGGGCGTTCCGGATGACGCGCAAGCTGAACGCGCTGCCAGCGCGTTAGATTTTTATAGATTGATTTCTTTAATTCTTCTACTTTTTTTTCGAGATTTTCAACTTCGGTACGAATATCAAGATTATCCTGATATCGTCTCATCTCTTCAATTTTATTTTCCAATTCGATAATAGGTTTTTCGAATTCCAATACGGGGGCAGCCATAATTTATTCTCCGTTAAACATTTTCATAATCGTTTTACCCAAAATATCCAAATCCAGCCAAACATTCTGGTTCTTTGCATAATAAAGATCGAGCTTCTCAAAGTCGGCGGAATCTTCTTCGTTAATATTTTCCGTAAACCAAAAGCCGGTTAACCCCGGTTTTCCGAGAAATAAGTTGCCTTTTGATTTACTTGTTTTCGGACCGACCAAACTTTTTTTGCCGATTAAAACATCAGGCGTAGAAAGAACAAAACGGGTAAACTCACTCCTTTTTCCTTTAAAAAATAAAAATACGAAAGGATAAATTAACAGCAAAATCGGGAGCGTCAGTAAAACGTCAACAATCCTTTTGCTGATTTTGTGCGAGGGAGAACTGATGTTGTAGCTTATCTCCATAAGAGAAATATCGTCCAAAATCGTTACCGCTGATTTACCCACAATATAATCAAGTTCGCCGCCGGCTATAAGAAAATTAACATTATCACTCTGTTCGTTCGACACGATTGAGAAAATATCGGAAAAAGGAATTTCGTCGGAAGTAAAAATCACCTTCTCGACGCCCAAATCTTTTAAAACTTTCTCTATATTTTTTATCGAACCGAGAACCGGAATCTCTTCCTCAATCTTCTCGCCGACTTCTTTCATATCGGTTGAGATAAATCCTAAAATTTCATCATGAGTTTGAATATTCTTTTTCAATTTTTTGTAGAGGGAGCGCGCTGAATTTCCCGTTCCGACAATTACGGTCTTTCTTTTCGTTAAAATATTTTCGATTCCGACTTTAAAAAACACTTTGAGAATAATTCGCCAAAACGAAAAAAAGAAGAAAACCAAAACATACGTAATCAGCACTACCGCGCGACTGAACGCGTACTGTTTTAAGAAAAAGGTAGAAGCCGCAATCAGCACAAAACCGATAAAGAGCGCGAGTATCGTCCTCGAAACGCTTAACGAATTCCTTTTATATACTCCGGCGGAAAAAGAGATAATCGTTTGAAAAAGAGCGGGAAGAATGTAAATCAACGGTTTGGTGTCTGCGTGAAAGCCGGTCCAATTCGGGCGAAAAGTGTAAATCTGTTCAGCCGCATAAAGCAAAAGCATAAATCCGATAAAATCAATAAGAGCCGGAATAATTACGAGCTTGTTTTTATTGGCAAAGGCAAAACCTTCTCTGAACATAATCGCAATTTTCAGAAGGATCTTTACTATCCACGAAGAAGCGAAATGTTTTTCTACAAAAAGTCCCATTGCCTGATAAAAAATTCTTGTTTCATCGATGCCGCTTCTTTTGGCGCTTTCCCCTTTGTAGTGAATAATCTCGGTTTCAGGATAGTAATATATTTTGTATCCTGCTTCTTTTACGCGGTAACAAAAATCGAGGTCCTCGCCGTACATAAAAAAATCTTCGTCAAAACCGGAAGTTTTCTCGTAAACTTCTCTGCGCAAAAACATAAACGAGCCTGAGATTGCATCGACGGGATAAGTTTCGTTTTCGTCAAGGTAAGTGAGATTGTATTTTGCAAAAATTTTGGATTTCGGGAAAAGCTGACTCAGTCCCGATATTTTGGTAAACGAAACCCACGGACCGGGGAAACTGCGCCGGCACGGTAGCTGAAGCGTTCCGTCCGGATTCAGCACTTTGCAGCCCGCCATTCCGGCGTCGGGAGTTTTCTCCATAAATCGAATCATTTCGGATAACGTGTCCTCGCGAACTATTGTATCGGGATTAATAAGAAGTAAAAATTTCCCTTGCGCAATTTTCATCGCCTGATTATTGGCTTTGCCG
>JALWEC010000164.1 GCA_027036655.1 Melioribacteraceae bacterium | reverse complement strand
CGTCGAGGGACGAAGATGGAAGCCGTCCGAAATATCTCTTGATTTGGTATATTTATTGGTTTTGAGATTCTTCCGCCGTGGCGGATTACGCTTCGCTCCATTCAGAATGACATATTACGGGATTATGCAAAACCTTCTCAAATATTAGTTTGACGTTACAAACGGGATAAAAAAATTGCTAATCCGATTTCTTATTTTGCAATTTCAAATAATATTTTATTATATTTACATCAGCATATAGAATATGTATGTTCTTTGTTGGCGCTTCAAAAACTAAGCGCTTTTTTTAGCAACACGTTTCTAAGTAGTAAGATGAAGTAACTTCCGGCATCCCCTCCCTCTTTCATCCAATGTTTTAGATTTGTTGCACAATTTAATTAATTTATTAATAACTAGTTACAGGACATTAATCATGTCAGAAAGATTAAACGGAACCGTTAAATGGTTCAACAGTTCTAAAGGTTACGGATTCATCACAAATGAAGATGGAACCGATTATTTTGTTCATTTCAAATCTATCGAAGGTATGGATTTCAAGACTTTGGAAGAAGGTCAGAAAGTAAGTTTTGAAATCGGAGAAGGGAAAAAAGGTCCTCAGGCAGTAGCAGTGAGAGTTGAAGAATAAACCTTTTGATACTTTTAGGGAAGCCGGATATGAGAATATCCGGTTTTTTTTATTTTAAATCCTCAAAAATTTTTTCGACTTAGTCAATACGGCCGTATAGCTTCAGTTGGAAATGGAATTTCAAAGAGTTAAATTTAGAGAAAATGTAGATTCCAAAATGAAGAACCGAAAACAAGTGATTACGCCGAATCAGAAAGTAATAATCTTGCTGGAACTACTTGAAAACAGTAAATACATCAGTTAATTAGCAGAACAATATGAAATCAACCCGAATTTAATTTATCGCCGGAAGAAACAGCTATTTGAAGAAGCGGTTGTTAAGCATAAGTCGAATAAATTTGAGACAAAGAAAGACCGAGGAACCAAGAAGCCGAAGGAAAAATAAGTAAATCAAATAATCCGGCTTCACAGATAAGTAATTACGGTTATAAGAAATACTTAATAATAATAATAGAGAGAGAAACGAAAGTAGAATCAGACAAAGTAAAACTTGCAAAGTCTGCTATTCGGGATGGTTTACACGGAATAGTAACCAATAAGGAATAACTCTCGGCAGAAAAAATACCGGACAACTACAAACCACTTTGGCAGATAGAAGAAAACTTTAGAATAAGCAAACACTATTTAAAAATAATGTAGTGCCTTAGGAAAAAACTAATTTATTGTAATACCACATCTTACACGTTTTTTAGTCGGAAGTCAGGAAATATTTATCCCAATTTTTATTGACTTTAAACGGAATAACTTTCGGGGGAAAAATTCCCCCGAAAGCCGGAATTGAAATAAATTTTACTTGAGTAAAATCATCTTCTTAGTTGAAGTAAAGTTACCCGCATTTAAGCGGTAGAAATAAATTCCGCTCGGAAGCTGTTCCGCATTGAACTTAACTTTGTAGCGTCCGGCGTTCTGCATCTTATTTGTAAGAAGAGACGCGACTTTCTGTCCCAATGCGTTGTAAACCGTTAAAGAAACATTCCCCGCTTTCGGAATCGCATATTCAATTTCCGTTGTCGGGTTAAACGGGTTGGGATAATTTTGCGCCAGGCTAAATTTAACCGGGACGGAGTTTTCATCCTCAACGCCGGTTAGCGTTCCCACATAGGGAATTCTTGCGTACATTACGTAATATCCCAATGATGAATTGGAGTTCGCCTCAGTCCAAACGACTTCCGCTCCGCCTTCAAATCCTACCTCAGCATTTGCTTTGCGCACTTTTATACCTATTGTAGGATTCTTAGTGGAATATCCGCTGCCGTTGGTTTGGCTAAGATTGGTCAACGATTGAATGTCGTTCCAGGTTACGCCGCCGTCCGGCGAAGTGCGGTATTTAATATTATAAATATTGGAACCGGTAGCAGAATCTTTTCCTGTAACTTCCTGCCACAAAACGTAAACTCCGAAATTCGGATCTATTGAAATATTAGGACGCATTACGGTAACAGTATCGGCAGTATTATCCAAACGAACCGAATCGCTCCAAGTTGTTCCGTCGAAAGTTTTGTATAATATATGACTTCCGTTCGCATCAAGATAAGCCATATGCAGCGTTTGGTTCGGGTCGGAAGCAATCGAAGGTTCGCCTTGGCGCGTTCCCCCTTTTCCCCAGCTTAATTTGGTTACTGTTGTCATTGTGTTTCCCGGAGCCAAATCAAGCTCGGTTACGCCGGAGTTTCCGTCGTCTCTCCAGCTTTGCCCGTCATAGGAAGAAATCCCCAATTTATCGTAAACAAAATCGCCGACTGCAAATGTATCGGGAGCGGTTCCGTATCTGTCGTAAAGAAAATCTTTGCCTATCACAATTAACTTTTTCCCGGACGTGTTCAGATAGTTGATCAGCTCGGGATTATCTTCGTCCGCTATGTTCCAGAAAGCCAAGTCTTTGTAGTCGTCTCCGGTAAACCAGATTACCAAATCTTTTCCGGCATAGTCTGAAGCTCCGGGGATATCGGTTGCCATTCCGCTGTTATCTCCGCAATCAAAATTTGTATAGGAATAGCCCAAGTTATCGAGCACATCGGTAATTGTTCCTTCGTTGTTGTATCTGTTATCGTCGTCAACAAAAAGTATCGATGAACTCGACGAAATTCCCATATATGTTAAAATATCGCCGAGCCATTGTGTGTTATCCGAAGCGGGATCAGTATAATAAGGATTAAATGCGGCGGAGAAAACTTGAGAAGTACCGTTATCATAATAAAGAGCCGAGGTTTCTCCGGCAAATGTGTAGCCCGCCGGTCCCATCTGATAAACGGAAACGGCTCCGTTAACCGGAGTTAAAGCATCAACGTATTTCTGAACTTGGTCGCCCCCGTCAAAAATCGGAGAAACGATTTCCGGATAGCTCCAGCCTTGCGTTGGAGTATATTCCGAAAAGAGTATTTCATACTGATTTGTAATTTCAGTCGGCTTATCTTCCCAAACCGCGTACATTTTACCGTCGGGTCCCGAAGCCAAATTCACATCCATGTAGTTGAAAGGAAGTACGTCCGGCGTGGGAAATTGACTAGTAAGATTGTCGGTAGTCCACGTATCTCCTCCGTCGTAACTTTTGGAAACATAGATATTTGCTTTAAAGATTGCCGGATCATTCCAAATTGAAAACATAATAAAAGGATTGTCGTAAATATCCGTATTGATTGTTAAAACTCCGGCGTTGTTGTCGATTGTATCGGCAATGACCGGAGCTGTCCAAGCGTGAGTAAATGCATCTTGGAAAGTACATTTGGAGAACATCGCGTTTCTTTTTCCGTCGGCGGCTTTCTCTTTCCACGCCGCAAAAACATGTCCCGCTTCATCGGCTACAACAGCCGGAATGCCGGTGGCGTTTGTAGTTGATTGACTCAGCTGAGCGACATCCCACGATTGAAACGCCGGATTGTAGTTTGCGTACCAGATATCCTGATTTTCCCAACCGGAACCCGGCTCAAACACTACAATTACGTATCCGTCGGTTGTACGCGCGATGTTTCTTGCTCCGGAATACCGGGTCGCGTTGTAATAATCGATTTCGGTAATCGCCGTCCCTGATGTTTGAGCAAAGCTTAAAAAGCTCATTGACAAAATCAGAGCAAAAAGCAAAAATAGTTTTTTCATTATTCCTCCTTACGAGTTAATAATTTAGTTTATTATTTAATATACAAATTATCAAAGCCTATCACTGTAAACGGAAAGAGAAAAATGAGTTTTTTAGTCATTAGTCATTTGTCATTGGTCTTTAGTCATTTGTTATGTAGTGCTTGCCGGTGAGGTTGCTTCGTCGCAAGCTCCTCGCAATGACGGCAACAGTGTTATATACAATTCACAAAGGACAAGAATTTAACTGTAATACGAAAATCATTTCAAAATCATCATTTTCCTTGTCAAACTCATTCTTCCCGCTTCCAAGCGATAAAAATAAATTCCCGCCGGGAGTTCAGCTTTATATTCCGACGGATTAAAGATTACGGAATAATTTCCCGCAGTTTGATATTTATTCACAATTACGGCAACTTCACGACCGAGAATATCGTAAACTTTAAGTTTAACCCGATAAGCCGAAACGCCGCCCGTCAAGTTTAAGTTCGGAATTGAGTAAGATATCGTCGTTGCGCCGCTTCCCTTTCCTTCTCCATTAACATAGAAAGGATTCGGATAATTTTGATTTAACTTAAAACCTTCGGGATGTAAATTATCATTTACCGAATCGAAATTATTAAACGCAACGGTGTCAATCGTTTGAAACTCGTTCATCGTCAAAGTATAATAGCGGTTTTCCGATTCCATAACGAGGTTACCCGGTTCTTGAATGCCGAATCTGTAAATCAGCTGAGAACCGGCATCGTCAAAATCAAAAGTTAAAGTCAATTCGTAAACTCCGTCGC
>JALWEC010000163.1 GCA_027036655.1 Melioribacteraceae bacterium | reverse complement strand
AGATAATCGACGCCTTCTCTGCTTTTACCGCTCTTGGCTAAAAGTCCGATAAAAGTAACGACGCCAAAAAATCCGATCAATATCAGATAATCAGCGGGAAATAAGGAAAGCATTTTTTCGCACTATCTTAAATTCACGCATTACAATTATTTTGCCGTTTTCAATTTCGAGGCAAACCTCATTACTCACGGCTTCGTTGCTTGTTCCGCCTCTTATTCCGAAAGGGAGCGGTTCTTTTTTTAGGGAAAATTTTAATCCGCGAGTTGTAATCAAAGTTTTATCGTCTATTCCGTATAAAGAAATTGTTTCCCCTTTCTCAGTCGGGAAGCAAACCGGCTTGTCGTAAACAAACGCGATTGTTTTTTCGTGAAGAAGCGCGACGTCTATCTTCCCTTTATATTTCAGTATGTTGCCGATGTTGCAGAAAGAGTGGTCGAGTCTGTCTCCCGACGCGCCAAGTAATATCGCTTCATCAAATTTTTTGGCGATTGCATATTTTATCGCTTTTTCGATGTCGGTATCGGTTTGGCGCTTTACATATTTTACTTCCGTCAGCTCAGAATAATACTCGCGAATCTCGGGAAGGATTGAATCAAAATCCCCTATAACCAAATCCGGCAAAAGCCCTAATTTATAAGCGATGTTTGCCCCTCCGTCCGCCGCAATTATGAAATCATACCCTTGAGAAATCAAATACTTAATTGTATCCTTTCCGGGTAATTTTCCGTTGCCGAGTATTAAAGCTTTCTTTTGTTTCATTTAATTTGTATCCCTATTAAATTTTCATACAAGAATTTGAATAATCTCACTTTCGTTATCTATCTAATATTTTCCTTCTTTAATCTCGCTTTAACTTATCTATAGAAAATATTCCAATTCTATAAAAAACTAACAACTCCGTAGGAGTGTTATCTTTGTAAAAAGTTAATGCGTTGTTATCTGTCAGCTCCATAGGAGCGACACTTTTGGACATTTGTACAACCCATTTAATTTGTTTTGTTTCGCTCCTACGGAGCTTATAAACTGATGATTTTTGTTTATTACAAAGATTTTACTCCTACGGAGCAAAACCAAAATCGTATTGTCCATATAATTATCAATTTATATAATTGATTTCTTGATGTACTATCAATCCTAAATTTCAACTCCTTACTTGTTAATTCAAACAATGGGCAAATATCTATTAATATATTCAAAAATCATAGTTATCAATTAATTCGCCTTGGCGAATTTCAAATTATAGTACGAGATTATTCACCCTTTGCCGTTCCGATAACAGCAAAGGCATAAAGGCGCAAAGGTTCAAATAGTTTATGTGTTTAGTAATTTTTTAATCCGTGAAAATCAGAAAAAATCAGTGTTATCCGTGTTCTATTATTTTCCCTTGCTCAAACAATCACACAAGAAATACTACAAACCGAGATTAACTCCAACCGCAAAATTCCTTTCCGCCGCGGGATAAAATTCTTTCCCGACCGCATAAGCCGCGTAGAGTTTATCAAAGATATTATTTACAGAGCCGTAAACTTTTACTTTCGGGAAAATATTGCTCAAGGAAAATTCATAACTTCCCAAAAAGTTTACTACCCAATAAGCGTCAACGACATTATCGGGATAGTTTACAAATCCCGGATGCCGCCGTAGATAGCCGGAAAGATTATCGCCGAAATTATCGGAATAGTATTTCCCAACATACTTAAACAAAAGGGATGAATGAAATCCCGAATTGTTATATGTTATCATCGCATTAGCCAATAAATTCGGGAATCCTCCGATTGTATTTCCGTCCAACGAAATCACACCCCCGCTTCCAATGTACCTTTTCCCTTCCGCGATTTTGTTGTCCGAGTAGCTTCCGTTAACCGTTAAGCTGAAACCACGATTTAGCTTGTAGCTTGCGGTAAGTTCAATTCCTTTATGCAAAGTACTTTTCATATTCCCCGTTACAGGATCGCCGAAAATATTCAACTCGCCGTTTTTCACTATTTCATTTTGGAAAAGCATATAATAAACATTAGCCGAGAAATATAAATCATTCTCGGCAAATACAAATCCCGTTTCAAAATCGTTCATTGTTTCAGGTTTAACAATCGGAGAGTTGTAATCATAGCTTCCGTCTGGATTCCGCTTAAACTGGGGCGCGCTTCCGTAGTATGAACCTTCCGCATCATAGTAGTTTTTAAGTCGCGGTTCGCGGGTAACTCTTGCAAACGAAAAATATGCGTTAAGTTCATCCGTAAATTTATAATTTACCGCCGCTCTCGGATTAAAATATGTTCCGCTTATTTCAAAATTATTCTTGAGATATTTCTCATTCCCTATTTTGTAAGTATGGGAAGCAATCTGCAGCTCTCCCATCAGATTTAATTTATCGTTAATTTGATAATTTTCATTTAGAAAAAATGTGTAAATGTTTTTTCCTCCTTCGTAGTAGTAAAATCTACGTTCGGGAGAAAGCCCTTGAGGCAAACCGTTCCCGTAAATCACCGAGCCCCAATGAACGGAGTTGTGAAACCTTAGTTCGCCTCCGGCAATCAATCTTCCGTTTTTGTGCGTCCATTTTATTCTGGGAATCCAGCCGATTTGTTTATTGTCAACTTCAGCTCTTATCAAAGTGTTGGTAGGGTTATGCGTCGGATTGAAGCCATAATCGTGCGTTAATCTGAGAGTTGTAGTGTCCGCCCACGAGCCGTCGAAATCAAAATTTCCGTTACCGAGAATTAGGAACAAAGCGGAATTAACGGTGATGTTTTTTGAAACTTGCCACTCGTTAAGAAGTTCATAATGAGGCTGCGAATAATATTCCCGTTCTTCAGGTCGTCTTACTGCCGACCAGGAATAATACTGATTTTTCGCATAATCGTAATCCCACCACGAGTAGTTGGCTCTCCGCAAGTTTTTATCTTTGATTACATTTTTCGGTAAGCCGTAATAAACAAGTCCGTCGGTAATCGGGCCGCCGTAAAAATTAATCTGAGTGGTCAAGTTTTCATCATAGCGGACAGCGGAAACATTGTATGATTTATAATTAACCCAAGACAAATCACGATAGCCGCTCTGAAGCGTTTGTCCCAGTTTTACATAAAGCGAATATTTGTTATCAATCAAACCGCTCGAAAATGACGCCGAATATTTGCGCAGGTTGTAGCTCCCTGTCTGCGCATCAACGGAAAAAGAGCGTTTATCCGAAAAGGGGGAAGTAACTATATTGATCGAACCGCCGATTGCGGGATAACCTACCATTCCGTTTCCCGCGCCCCGCTGGACTTGAATCAAACCGCTGCTCCCGAGAATGTCGGGCATATCAACCCAGTAAACATTGTGGTCTTCAGGATCGTTCTGGGGAATTCCGTTTACGGATATCGAAATTCTCCTTTGTCCGAATCCTCTGATATTAAGATATGTGTAGCCGACATTTCCGCCGCTCTCGGAATAAAAAGTTGTCGAGGGTAAATAACTTACAAATTCCGGGACACTCTGATTAACATAATTTTGCTTAATTGTTCCTTTTTCAATATCCGAGAACGAACCGGTTTTTTCTCCTTTTTCGCCTCGCATCGCTTCTACTATTATCTGCTGACTCGAAAGAATTTTCGGCATAAGTCTAACAATGCCGCTCTTAAGCAACTGTTTTACGGTCTCGGTTTTAGAGTGAAAACCGATATATGTAAAAATTAATTCATCCGTTTTAGAAAGTCCGGAGAGACGGAATTCTCCTTTTCGATTTGTTACCGTTCCGGTTTTCTTTCCTTTCACTAAAACATTTGTCATCGGGAGCGGCTCGCCTGTTACGTCGTTTTCCACTTTCCCCGATAAGCTGATTTCCTGTGCGAAAGCGCTCACAGCGAAAAAAAACAATACCGCTATTATGTGTTTCATTTTTACCTCTAATGATTATTTTAAAATAAAAAAGCCGTTCTGAGAAAAACGGCGAAACACAAAATAGCGCTCGTCGTTTCCCTACGCCGGTATTATCCGGATCAGGTTCAAGGGTTCATCTCAGCCTTCAACTACGAAAGCGCCCCTAACGGCATCAATAACTATAAGAACGATATTCAAAAATAATAAAATATTTCATAATTAAAATTCTAATTTCAAATTGAATTTTTGGCAAGCAAAACCCCTTTTGCAAAAACGTAAGAGTCCGTCAATCCGCCAAGTCGGAGGAATGGGGGGAGACGTTAGACGTAAAACGTTAAACGGAAAACCCAATTCTACGTTGTCATTCCGTGTTGAGTCGATAGACGAGACGAAGAATCTCCCATTTTGAATTTACTCAATTCTGATTTATCTCACTTCCGTACAAAGGTAAAACGTAAGACGTGAAACGTGAAACGAAAAGCATCCGATCGTCCTTCAAGTTACTCGTTCCTTGAATATCAAAAACAGCGGGATGTAAAGTAACGAGACAACACAAAAAAAATTGAACGCGGATGACACGGATTTGTTACCCGCCAAGTCAGATTTACACAGATAAGAATTTTCTATCAT
>JALWEC010000162.1 GCA_027036655.1 Melioribacteraceae bacterium | reverse complement strand
TTATTTTTAATTTATTAAAAAATAATAACTTCCCTGAAAAAGTTAAGTTAGTTACGTTCAGTAAAAACGATTATGAAACTTATCTCAAAATTTTTCACGACTTTAAAAAACTCACGAATAACGACTAATCTTAAATAAAATAATAGAAGGCTTTACAAAAACTATAATTAACGGGAACGCCTTAATTATTTCAACTAAAAAATTATTTTGAAAATTTATCATTTTTCGGTTTTATCAAATTTCCTGAATTTGTTATGTTCGTCCCACTAACGGAATTATTTACAATATTTACTTATTTTTGTATAAAATAAATCGGAGATACGATGAGTAAAATAGAAAAAGTAATTAAAAGAACCGGCACAATTGTTCCTTTTAAAAAAGAGAGAATTTCCAATGCTATTTACAGAGCGGCTGTTTCCGTAGGGGGAAGAGATAAGGAAACAGCGGATAAATTGGCGGATATTGTCGTCGAGGTACTCGAACGTCAGATTAAAGAAGGAGAAATTCCTCATATTGAACAAATTCAAGATGTCGTTGAAAAGGTTCTGATTGAACAAGGACACGCTAAAGTGGCAAAAGAATATATTCTTTACCGTGAAGAAAGAAACAAAGCCCGCGCGGCGGAATCCCGCTACGCTTCAGCTCCGAATGAAAATATTCCTTGGGCAAAAATATGGCACGTTTTGGATTGGGCTGTCGATAAAAAACTTAACCGAGTTGACCTTCTTAATGAAAGAATCGAAAAAGAGGGTTTCGCCAGAATAGTTCACGAATCGGAAAAAGCTTATGAAAATGAAATTGACACAGCCGTAGAGCAAATTGTTGAAAAAATAGATACTTTAAAAATGGTAATGGTAAGCGGACCTTCTTCATCGGGAAAAACAACCACCACTATAAAAATTGAGCAGAGACTTAAAAAATACGGCTACAAATTTGTTGCGCTTAATGTTGATCACTACTTTTTTGATTTGGAACTTCACCCGAAGGACGAATTCGGAGATTATGATTTTGAAACGCCTCAAGCTCTCGATTTGGATTTAATTAACGAGCATCTCGAAAAACTGAGTAACGGAGAAGAAGTTTGGCTTCCTTATTACGATTTCAAAGCCGGAAAACGCCACTTAAACCGTACAAAAATGCAACTCAGCGGAAAAGAAATAATATTAATTGACAGTCTCCACGGCTTGTATCCCAAATTCAGCGAAAATATTCCGGACGAGAAAAAATTTCGCCTTTACCTCGAACCCCTTCTGCAGATGAAAGGAAAAAACGGAAAATATATCAGGTGGACTGATATTCGTCTGATTCGCCGCATGTTGCGCGATTCGGTTCAAAGGGCGTACAATCCCCGCCAAACTCTGGAACATTGGCACTACGTCCGCTCCAGCGAGCTTAGGAATATAATTCCCAACCAATCGAAAGCCGATTTTATTGTTAACACATCAATGCCTTACGAACTTCCGCTATACGCTTACAGAATGAAAGAGCTTTTCCGTGAATGGGTAAATGAATTTAAAGACAATCCCCTTAAACTTGACGCTTACGAAAGAGCCGTGCGCGTTTCGGAGATGCTGGAAACAATTACTCCGGTTTCCGATGAATCCTCGATACCTAAAGATTCTCTGCTGCGAGAGTTCATAGGAGGAAGCGTTTTTAAATATTAGAAATCCGGAAATATGTTTTTGGATATCGCTTCTTTTTTTGTGACAATACGGAAAGATAGAACACGGATGACACAGATTTAATAACCTCTAAGGCGGATTTACACAGATAAGAATTTTATTTAAGAAAACAAAAAGACTTATTGTTCATCTATTTTTTTATTCAATTCATTTATGCTTTTGATTAGTTAAAAGTTTTTTTATCCACAATCTTTATTAATAATCTTTATAGTATTATATATTTAAAAGAAACTAAAAACAATAATAAGAGTGTTAATATGTGGATAAGTCCCGTTTGTTGATTTTTTATTAAGAAAACTTGCTTTTTTACCGTTGTTTAAATGTTGATAACTTTCATGTAAGTTTAAGTTATACAGCGTTTTCCGTTTAGTCGAAGTTATACACATTTTAAAATCCTATTATCAACAAGTTATCAACAGATGCATTTTAGTAATTTTATTGAACTAATTTTATCAGAATGCGTCAATATGTTGTTTGAATAATGAAATAAATGGAGAAACTGTTGTTCGGAAAAATTATTTGTTCGGTTGTTCTGTTAACTTCCTTATTGTCGGCTCAATCGATAAACGGGAAAAATCTTATTGCGAGAAAATTACCTGAAAATAACAAAATCAATATTGACGGAGAAATAGAGCCGGTTTGGGCTACAGCCGATTCGGTTTCCGATTTTGTTCAGTTTCGTCCGAATTACGGATTAGCGCCAACCGAGAAAACAATCGCAAAAGTTCTGGTATCAAAAGACGCGCTTTATGTTTTAATGATTGCGTACGATAAAAGCGGAATGACTGATTATAAGAACGGAATTCATGACGAAAATACAGGCGACAGAGTTTCAATTTCACTTGATACTTTTAACGATAAAAAAACAGCGTATAAATTTGCGGTTTCTTCAACCGGGTGGAGAATTGACGCGCGGATTCTCGACGACGGACGCCGGCGGGATTATAATTGGGACGGTATTTGGTTTGCCGCCGCAAAAAGATACGATTGGGGATATGCGGTTGAGATGAAAATACCGTTTAAATCAATTCAATATAAACTCGGAGCGAAATCGTGGGGGTTGGATTTTGATCGGTGGATTCCCAACAAAACGGAAGATATATATTGGGTAAAATATTCACGGCATGAGGGAATGCGCGTTTCCAATTTCGGTAAACTGATTTTTGAAAAAAAGTCTTCTCCGCAAGTAAGAGGATTAAATCTTGAACTTTATCCCGTTGCGCTGGCAAAAACAGAAATGCTGGATAACGGCAAATATAAAACTACTCCCCATGTAGGAATGGATTTTTTCTATAATCCTTCCGCGCAGCTTACGATGATGCTTTCCGTAAATCCGGATTTTGCCCAAATTGAAGCCGACCCGTTTAAGTTTAATATTTCAAGATATGAAACTTACTATTCCGAACGCCGCCCTTTTTTTATTGAAGGAAATGAAATTTTTACTCCGGAAGGAGGAAACAGTTTTGAAGCAATGACCCTTTTTTACAGCCGGAGAATAGGAGAAAAACTGCCTGACGGTTCCAACGTTCCTTTAAATCTCGGAGCAAAAGTTTTCGGAAGAATTGACGATTTGGAATACGGCTCTCTTATCGCTTTAACCGGAAATAAAAGTTATTCAATTAACGGCAGCGATTACAGCGTTCCGGCGGCGGTATTCGGAGTTGCGAGAATTAAAAAACAGATTTATGATAATTCCACGGTTGGAGCGATGTTTGTGGGAAAACGGGATAAAGAAGGAAATCAGAACGGAGTTCTTGATTTTGACGGCTCCATTCGCGGAAGCGATTGGCAAATCGGGTATCAGGCGGCAAGGTCGTTTACCGACAGTACGGGAGATTACGCATTTGCCGCCGGAATAACAAAATTCGCAAAAAGTTGGGGAACGATGATCAAAGCGAATTATGTAGGAAGTAATTTCGATGTAAATCAAATAGGTTACGTTCCTTGGATAGGCACATCAAAAATTATCGGCGTAGTTGGACCGAGATGGTTTTTTAAAGATAGTCCGCTGCGCGAGCTGATAATCTACGGAGGCGGTTATCTGTATAATGAAAAAATTGATTCTTATACCGACAGAGGATTGCTGATTGGAGGAAATCTTGATTTTAGAAAAATGTGGGGAATCAGCTTTGATATGAACTACGGAAAATCTAAAGATAATGATGTGATTTATAATTCATTTCAAATCAGTTCAAATATTTGGGTGCGTTCTTCTTCAATTTGGAATTTTTATACTTTTTCTTCTTTTTCAAAAACATATAATTTTTACCGGGATTATCTCGGAACATTTGCTTCGGTAAGCAGCGGCGGAAGCTATCTTATTTCTCCTTTTCTGACAGTTGGAACATCGGTTAATATCTGGCGTGAAGGAAAGCCGGACGGCTCGTTGGAAGATTTAACGCTCAATACTCGTCCTTATATTACTTTAACTCCGGTTAATGATATGCGAATCAGAATTTTTACCGATAATTTGTATATCAAGTCAAGTGATAAACTGGAAAGACTCTTTGTAGGATTTTATTTTGCATATAACTTCTCTCCAAAAAGTTGGATTTACTTCACGTACAATGAGTTACGGGACAGAACTCATGAATTTGACGATGACGGTAATCAACTTGTCGAAAGACTGCATGTAACAGGCAGGGATGCTACATTAAAAGTTAAGTATTTGTATTACTTTTAGAAACCTTTAAAAAAATATTTTTGTAATATTGAGTTTGCCAAACATTGCTTTTAACTTAAGAAAATAATAATTCTGATTAACCCACTGATTCATCAGTGGGGTAAAAGAGAACCATAATTGCTGTAACCGCTTCAC